>JBOHUW010000152.1:0-5018 GCA_050734895.1 Candidatus Dormibacteraceae bacterium
GGTTGATGCTAGCCTGGGGAACCGCCTGAAGGGCCCATTGAGAGAGCTGGCCAGCTGACCGCCGTCGTTGGGTTCCGATTATCATGACAGTTTAACTTAGCGGGCCTGCCGGATGCCCGTGTCAGCGGAATGCCGTAACGCGTCGAGCAAATGGAATTGCGTGGCCACATCCGACACATTGTCTTGGATGGCTTGACCACTAAACGATGAATGGCCGGACCACTCCGTGCGTGTATCGCTGGCTGGTTAAGGGAAGCGATAGCGAGAGAAGTGGAATGCCCAGCGGATACCGCCTAAGCACGTCTTCCGTATATACCAGCCGGAGCCGGCCGCGCTCTTGCGCGATGACCGCGACTCTGGTTCCGCAGTACCAAACGGCAAGAGCGTCACTCATTACCAGTCTGCCTTGCCAAGCGTCATCCTGATCCCCATTTGATGGAGCAGCCTGAGGATCCGCTTTACCTGTTCTGTATCCTTCCCCTGTTCCAAATCCGAAAGATAAGTTCGATTGAGACCTGCCCGTTCCGCCAACTCAGCCTGGGAAAGACCGGCTTGTTGCCGATAGTGCCGAATAGCCGCTCCTAACGATGCCGCCGTATAGACGCGAAAAAGAGCATCATCGCTATCGAGTGTCTCGGATAAAGTCTTCATTTCCAGACATTGTATCGTTGTCTAGATTTACGGACATCCGCCTTTACGCGTCTCGGTAGGCAAACCTCAGGTAGGCAGCAATAGTGGTGATTACCCCCCACACCCCGAACACCCCCAAGTGCCTCCATGCCTGCCATCCGGTCGCCAATGCATTGTTACCGTTAAACGGCAGCAGCTCCGCCAGCCACAACGCCTTAGGGATAACAGTGAGGAGTAATAGGGGTTCAATTACGAACACGGTGACCAGTGGGAGTACGATGCCGAGCATGGTGTTACGGGTCAGGCCGGCGATCCCAAAACCGATTAGCAGCCAGCCGGCGAGGATTAGCACCATGCGGAAGGCGATTGCCAAGGCGTCAGCGGTGAGTTGCCAAGGATCACCGGCGAGGCTGGCGATCAGCAGGCAAAGCCCGATGGTGACGACTCCGGTCACCACCGTGAAACCCAGAGCCACGACGAGTTTGGCGACGAAGATGAAGAGCCGGGTCGGGTAAGTGGTAAGCGTTACCCGAATCGTGCCGAATCGATATTCCTGTCCGAGCGACTGAGCTCCCAACGCTGCAGCCAGGAAGCCGACCGCAGACAGGCTGAAGATCGTAGTGCTCAGGGGGTCAACCGATTGGCCCAAGAGAAGACCTATGGTAATGACTGTGACCGGAAGGATGATGATTATTCCAAGCAGAATCCAGGTGCTGCGGATAGAGGTGATCCTTCGCCACTCGTAGGTCAGGGCCGAGATCACGGCGCAACACCTTTGGCTGCATACTCTTGCTGATCGGAGGTCAACTCGAAGAATGCCTCTTCTAGGCTGGCCCTGCGATGCGACAGCTCGCGGACGGCTAGCCCAGCCCGAAACGCCACCTCGCCGACTTTCTCGATCTCCGCCCCGCTAACCACGACCCCATCGCTATCCTCCCGGACACCGTTCAGGCCCTGAGCCTGGAGTTTTTCAATTAGCAGATCGGGATCGGCGACCCTGATCAACACCCGGTTATTGGTACTGCGGGCCACGAATGTCGATATCGGCTCGTGCGCGATCAGTTTACCTCTGCCGATCACCACGACCTCGGTTGCCATGAGCTGCATCTCCGATATCAGGTGACTGGAAACAAAGACCACCCGGTCCTGTTCGGCGTAGGCACGCAGAAAGTTACGCATCCAGGCAATCGACTGCGGATCTAGTCCATTAGCCGGTTCATCGAGCAACAATACTTCGGGTTCGGCGAGAATCGCGCTGGCCAATCCAAGTCGCTGACTCATGCCGAGGGAAAAGCTTTTCGGCCGCTTGGTCGCGACGCTTTGCAGCCCGACCTGCTCTATCACCTCGTCGACCCGCTTATCGGCTGTGCCGGTGCCCGCGGCTAACATCCGAAGATGAGCCCGAGCCGAGCGATTCGGGTGAAAGGATTTGGCATCCAGATGGGCCCCCACAACTCGGCCAGGGACAGGATGCTTACTGAGCGGGCGGCGGTCGAATAACGTCTGCCCCTCACCACAATCCAAACTCAACATGAGCCGCATGGTGGTGGATTTACCCGACCCGTTCGGTCCGAGGAAACCGGTCACCCGCCCAGGACGAAGCTGGAAACTCACATCGTCCACCGCTCGCTTCGACCCAAACGACTTACCCAACCCCTCCGCTTCAACGATCACGCAAGGATTCTAACTAACTCTGCATCGCCACGCCGCATTTAAGTATCTATAAGCACAGCAACAAACGCTGTCGGGATGGCCCAAACCTCGTCGTCTTGAAGGTCCAATACGTCACGGGTGCAGAGAATGCCACTTCCTGCTGAGGAGCGCAAAGGTTGGGCTTCACGTCGCCAAGGTCCATCCGAATACTTACTCTCCAGGGCAACCGTGGGGTAAGCACCACTTATGAAGTCGATCTCCCTACCGGTCGCTGTCCGTCTGAACAGAATTCTGTCCTCGCTGGTGAAGCTTCCCGGAGTGCTGCGCTCCGCGGAGCGCAGCAGGGCCATGCCAAGTGCCTGTTCCGATAAATGGGCAATATCCGGTTCAGAGCGTTGGGCCGAAGTCAGAGACGGGAGCCGGGCAAAGAGAGGATCGGTGAAATAGGTCTTAATGAGGTGTTGTCACGCAGCCATTTGACCTGAGACGGCCAATCTCCCTGCACCCCAGTAATTTCGTCCAAGAACCAATATCGGGGAAGTTTCTGATCTACGGCGGCGGTGAGTTGTCCCCGGATAACCATCGGTAGATAGCCAAAATCATTTGCCCGCCAGGTGTCAACGGCCAGATAGATTACCTGCAAGGGGTGAACACCCGTCTGGAGAAGCTGTCGGATGGTCCGTTTTAGCTCCACGCTCTTCCCCGCTCGTCGAGGCCCTCGCAGCATATACAGACCGCCCACCTCGATATCTGCCAATACATCGGGCGCGTAAGTTATTCCAGAGTGTTGGGCGGACTGTAGGTCACGATCATCTTCGAACCAATTGGGATTTCGCCACCAAGGGTTAGTTTGCCTGGCTAGTCGTCCAACTTCTCCCCCATTCATGCATTAAGTATACTTTTTGGCGGGTAAGCCCGCCAAAAAGTATACTTAATGGTGGGCTTACCCGCCAAATTCGTAGACGCCTTGGTATATCATCACCAGCGGCTCCAAAGCCGGTGGCGAATGCAATTGATGGTTAAAATCATCTAGATATGTCGCAAACTGCAAAACTGCTCACCGAGTTCGTTGGCACCTTCGTCTTCTTAAGCGTGATCGCGCTCTCCGGCCCGATCGGTCCCCTGGCACCGCTTGCCATTGGCTCGGCGCTGATGGTCATGGTCTACATGGGTGGACATGTCTCGGGCGGTCATTACAATCCGGCCGTATCGCTCGGTGTGTTCTTGCGTCGAGAGCTCGGGTTGGGCTTGCTGATCGCCTACTGGTTTGCTCAGCTTGCGGGAAGCGTGGCGGCTTTCGGATTTGGCTACCTAGTTAGCAATCACACCCCCGGCATCCATCCCGGTTCAGGTGTCACCCTGCCCAGCGCGCTTGCCATCGAGACCGTATTCACCATGGTGCTCGTGCTGGTAGTCCTAAACGTGGCTGCTACCAAGGCTATCCAAGGCAACTCCTTCTATGGACTGGCCATCGGCTTCGCGATCGTCATCGCGGCCTTCGCTGGCGGCGGGATCTCCGGCGGCGCCTTCAATCCTGCCATCGGCTTCGGAGCAACACTAGGCGGGGTCCTCTTTGCCGGGGGATCATGGCAATACCTCTGGATCTATATAGTCGGACCGGCAGCCGGAGCCGTGATCGCCGCCGTGATCCATGCAATCCAGATCAAAGGATTGGAATCAGCGGCGAAATCTCACTAAGTGAGCAGAAGATTCCACTCTTAGCTCATAAGGGCGGGCGGACGAGACTCGTGGTAGTGGATCACTTTCCACGCCTCGTTCTTGCGGTGTAGGAGAGACGATACTGCTCAACTACCGCCGCAATTTGTTGTCTATCCTGCTCACTTGCTGCCATAGCACGTTCTCCTCTTACGGTAGGCGGAGGTGTTGGCCAAAGAAATCGAGGATCCGTCCCCATGCATCCTCGGAAGCCTCGGCGTTGTAGCCTGCTCCCATGACCTTCGCAATCACCGTAACCGGACCCCGATGGTCGTTCATAAAGCCATGGCCCACGCCGGAATATTCCTTCACGTCGTGGTCGATACCAAGTGACTCGAGCGTATTCGCAAGACGATTTGCAGTTCCTGATGGCGGGTGATGATCGCGACCGCCGAAGCTCCCAACGATTGGACAAGCACCGGCGAGGACGCTCTCGGCATCATCCGGCACAGTGCCGTAGTTGACACTTGACGCGGCGAATTCATGCTCAGGAGACGCGGCTAGCAGGGCAAAGCCGCCCCCCATACAATAGCCGATTACGCCCACACGTCCGGTGCAATCATTGCGCTTTGCTACCCACTGCCGGGCGGCGTCGATATAGTCGAACGGCCGCCCAGTTCGATCTCGCAGGGCAGCGAAGATAGCGCGCAGACAGCGGATCTTGCCTCCCCAAGCGAAGAGATCTGGAGCTAGGGCTATGTATCCGTGGTTGGCGAACCGGTCGGCATGAGCGCGCAGGTTGGCACTCATTCCGAATATATCGTGGATCAGCACTACAGCAGGCGAGGGACCGCCTGGACCAGAAGGCACCGCTAGGTATCCGGGCAGCTCGCCATGGGGGCTCATATAGGTGATGTCGCTCATGGGACGATTAAAGCAGATGATCAATATTCTCGGCTGATTACGAGTAATTCGGGTGGTCGATACGTATACTATGCGCATGAGCAGAGTGAACATAACTTTACCCGACGAACTTTATAATCGGGCCAGAGTCAGCGGACTCAACATCTCTCGCTTGG
>JBOHUW010000153.1:0-5014 GCA_050734895.1 Candidatus Dormibacteraceae bacterium
CTGCTGGCCATCGATCCGGCCTCTCGGGTGGCCTGTGAGACGGCAATCACCAAAGATTTCCTCTGTGTTATTGGTGAGGTCACCACTCACGCCGAGGTTCCGCTGGAGCGGTTGATCAAAGACACCGTCCGACGAATCGGCTACTGCGATGAGGCATCCGGATTCGATCCCGACCACGCCCTCCTCAGCACTTATTTGAAGGAACAGTCGCCCCTGATCGCGGGCGGGGTGAACAACTCCCTGGAGAGGCGAAATGAAGCCAAGGAGCATCGTTACGAGCAGCAGGGGGCGGGAGATCAGGGGATGATGATCGGCTTTGCTTGTGCCGAGACTCCCGAGCTGATGCCGATGACCATCTCTCTCGCCCATCGGCTGACTCGCCGGCTGGCCGAGGCACGAAAGTCGGCCGAACTCCCCTGGCTGCTCCCCGACGGCAAGTCGCAGGTCACGGTGGAATACCGGCGGGGTAAGCCTCGGCGAATTGAGGCAGTGGTCATTAGTACTCAACATCGCCCGGAGGTTAGCGATTCCGAGCTGGAGGAAGGAATTCGCCGCCTGGTGATTGATCAGGTTTTGGACCCTGCCTGGGTGGATGAGAAAACTCAAATCCTGATCAACCCCTGTGGTCGTTTTGAACTTGGCGGGCCGGCCGCCGATGCCGGTTTGACCGGGCGCAAGATCATCGTCGATACCTATGGCGGAGTGGCTCGTCATGGCGGTGGGGCCTTCAGCGGCAAGGATCCGAGCAAGGTTGATCGCTCAGCGGCCTACGCGGCGCGCCATGTAGCGAAGAATCTGGTCGCTGCCGACCTGGTCGAGCGCTGTGAAGTTCAGGTTTCCTACGCCATCGGCAAGGCCCAGCCAACCTCGATCGGAATCGAAACTTTCGGCACCGAGACCGTAGCCCAGGATGAGCTGCTGCGGTTGGTGAGAGAAACCTTCGATCTCCGCCCGGCCGCGATCATCGAAAATCTCAACCTGCTACGACCGATCTATCTTCCCACCGCCGCCTATGGCCACTTTGGACGCAACGATTTGAGCCTGCCGTGGGAGGACACCGGCAAGGCAGCGGAGCTACAAGAGGCTGCCCGTCGTCGATTGACCACAGCCTAGAGGTGAACTTCGGTCCTCAAGCCACATTTTTGATCTCCAGCCGGCATACTGACCAGAGAGGTGGCCAGCTTCGAATCGGACGATAGTGCCCAGCAAATCAAGGCTCGGCTCAATCTGCTGGAGGTAGTGCAACGCCGAGTTCCGCTCCGGCGGCGGGGCCGCGAGTGGTGGGGTCTCTGCCCCTTCCATCAGGAGAAGACGCCCAGCTTCAAGGTCAATCAGCCGCGGCAGCAGTGGTACTGCTTCGGCTGCCAGCGAGGAGGCGATCTCTTCGATTTTGTCGAGGGCATCGAAAAGGTTGACTTCCGGGGGGCACTGGAGCTGTTGGCCGAGATGGCAGGCGTGCAACTCCGCCAGCAGAATGCGGCCGAACAGCGGAAAATAGATCTCAAGAAGCGACTGCTGAGCCTCAACGAGTTGGCGGTTCAGTACTACGAATACGTCCTTCACTCCCTCCCGGCAGGGGCTGCGGGTAGAGAGTTGCTAGCAACGCGGGAGGTGGATGAGGAAACCGCCCGTCGATTTCACCTCGGCTACGCGCCTCAGGGAGATAGCTTGGCCAGCTTTCTTCGCCAGCGGGGTCGCTCCATACCCGAAGCGGTGGCGGCCGGATTGGTGCGGCGTGATGGCGGCGATTACTTCCAACGACGGCTGCTCGTCCCGATTCGCGATGAGCGAGGCAGGACGGTGGCCTTCACCGGACGGACCACCCAGCCGGAGGAGGTGCGCAAATACGTCAACTCGGCTGAAACTGCTCTCTACAGCAAGGGTCAGGTTCTCTTCGGCCTGGATCTGGCTCGACCGGCAATTGAGGAGCAAGGCCGAGCCGTAATTATGGAGGGCCAGTTTGATGTAATCGTCGCCCATAGCAATGGAATACGGCATGCGGTGGCCAGCTCGGGAACCGCTCTCACCGCCCAGCAGCTGGGGCTGCTCCATCGCTTTACCGATGAGGTGGTATTGGCCTTCGACAGCGATCAGGCCGGGGTTAATGCAACTCATCGGGTAGTTGAGATGGCCGCCGATGAGCATCTGCCAACTTGGGTAATTCGTATTCCCCCTCCGGCCAAAGATCCCGATGAATTTCTCCGCTCCGGGGGCAGGTGGGATGACCTCCAGGGGGCAGCGCTGCCCGGCTGGGAAGTTTGGCTCAGAGATGCGGTCGATGGGTTGAAGCCCCACCGACCGGAGGATGTAGAGGTTGGCCGTCGCCGTCTCCAGGAAGTGCTGGATAAAATTAAGGATCCGGCGCTCTGGTCGCTCTATGAGGGGCTGGCCAAACAGCTGTTGGAGATCAATCCGCGACTTACCATCTTCGGCTCATCGCCCAATTTTAAAAATCGGCCGACACCCCCGTCGGATAAGGAGAGTTTAGCTAGCAAAGTGGTCGGGAAAAATGACACTAATGCTATGGCTTACCTATTACAGGCGTTGGTCGTCCATCCCGAGGCGGTGGGGCGGGTACGTGAGGTGTTGTCACCAGATGATCTGGAGACCGATGACCGGGCAGTTTATCTACGTTTGATTGATGCACTGGAGCGAGCAAATGTGGAAGGTGGCCAGTTGGAATTAAGCGAATTCCCGCCCACCGAGCAGGAGCTGCTGCGACAAGCGATGCTGGCTCCCCCGGCCGGATTGGACTGCGGCGTGGTAGAGGACATCGCCCGCCAGCTGGGTGAACAGTCGCGAGCGATTAGGCGACGCGCCATAATTAATGATTTGGCGGTGGCCGAACAACGAGGAGAGAGGGAACGGTTTATTCGGCTACAAGAAGAATTCAGCCGTCTGAGTGGGGAGAGAGCGAGTTGACCAAGACGAAAGAGAAGGCCGAGGTCAAGTTGATCGATCAGCTGGTTCCGCTTCTGGAGGGGCTGATCGTCCGAGGCAAAGAGCAGGGCACTCTGAATCCGGATGAAATTCTGGACGCTCTGCCGGATATCGAAACCGATAACGCCGATCAGCTCTTGCGAATCTTCCTCGCCTTTAGGGAGATGGGCATCGAGGTGACCGACGTCACCGAGGAGGCCGAGCCGGAGGAGGATGAGCAAGAGGCCCTGCAGGTCGACCTGGCCCTGGCCGAGGCGGCTTCGATGGAAGATCCAGTGCGGATGTACCTGCGCGAGATTGGGCGGGTCACACTCCTTACTGCCGCCGATGAGGTGGACCTAGCCAAGCGCATCGAAGGGGGCGAAAATTTTGCCCGAGAGCAGCTGACCGAGGCCAATCTCCGCCTAGTTGTTTCGATCGCCAAGAAATATATGGGGCGAGGCATGACCTTCCTGGACTTGATTCAGGAGGGGAATATGGGACTGCTGCGGGCGGTGGAGAAGTTTGACTATCAGAAAGGCTTCAAATTTTCCACTTATGCCACCTGGTGGATCCGGCAAGCGATTACCCGGGCGATCGCTGATCAGGCCCGGACCATTCGGATCCCGGTGCACATGGTGGAGACAATCAACAAACTGATTCGCGTCTCCCGTCGCCTGCTTCAGGAGCTGGGCCGCGAACCGACCGACAGCGAGATCGGCGAGGAGATGGGGCTCACCGCGGTGCGAATCCGCGAAATCATCAAGGTCTCCCAGGATCCAGTTTCGTTGGAGACGCCGATCGGTGAGGAGGACGATTCTCACCTTGGCGATTTCGTCGAGGATACTCAGGCCGCGGCCCCTTCCGAGGCAGCTTCGGTGGCCCTTCTGCACAATGAGGTAGAGAACATCCTAGATACTCTCACCCCTCGGGAGCGACGGGTGCTGCAGCTTCGCTTCGGCCTGATCGATGGTCATCAGCGAACCTTGGAAGAGGTCGGACGGCGATTTGGGGTTACTCGAGAGCGGATCCGCCAGATCGAGGCCAAGGCGCTGCGCAAGCTCCGGCAACCTTCTCGCTCCAAAAAGCTACGCGATTATTTGGATAATTAGTCCCCCAATCTGTTTGAAGGGCCCCGCTAAACAGTGGATTTGCATCTTCTGGAGTGGATTGCTAAATTGAAAGATATATGCTCATGGCAGCTTCTGATCTGGCCCAACCACTGATTACTCTCGACGAACTTGAACACCTCCAGGTGGAGTTTGCCCGTCACCAAAATGCCTTGGGCGGGGTGCGGGATAAACATGCCTTGGAAATCTCCCTGACTCGCCCCCTCTTCAAGGTGGGAGAGGTCTTGGTTTATGATTCGCCCCCCCGACGAGCCGCCGTGTTAGCTAATGAGTTGGTCACCCGGAGACCCTTTAAGAGCTGCAACCGGCGGACGGCGGTCGAGGCAATCATCATCTGGATGGATCGCGAGAAGTGGTATATGCTTTGCACGCCAGCCGAGCTGGCCGAGAGCCTGGATCAGCTGGCCGAGGGGAAGCTGCCCGAGCAGCAATTCTACCTCTGGCTGGCTCGGAATAGCCGCCCCAAACCAACCAGCCACCCGGGCGGCGATCCGGGTATGCGTCGAGTGGGCAGTCGGGCCAACTGGGATCCAACTAAGGAGTCTTTTCCGCCCAAATCCCTAGTTGGTCCAGAACTCGGAAGATGAGCCGGCAAATTGTTAGGTTGGCTACCCCATCTGCCCCCCTGAATCTCGCTACAATTTGGAGCCAACCCCCCTGATAAGTCGCATAATAGAAACCGTTAAGGAGAAATTATCGTTGAGGATAACGTGCTAACTAAGTTTATTCTCCAGATTGTTCAGCTAGCTCTGCTGCCGGTCGAAGCCGCCGGGCCTTCCCGGAGTCGGCTCATGCTGCACCGAGCCCGCATCAATCTGCGGGGACGACTGCTGAACTAGTTGTTCCAGTTCAAGGCTGATCATCTCTTCCTGAGGAGGGCGGTGGGGTGGTTGGGATTGATCACTGCCGGCGGCATGTTTTTGGTACTGATCGCCGGCATAACTGTCACTTCGACCGGTTAGGAG
>JBOHUW010000154.1:0-5007 GCA_050734895.1 Candidatus Dormibacteraceae bacterium
GGTGATGGCCTACACCGGCCAAACTTCAGAATCTGAAGTGGCGATCGAGCAGATCCGGCAGAGGGTGCAGAGCAGCACCCGGTTGGCGACCACCGCCGGCTATGGCCCCCGCTTTTTGCACTCCACCGGCCAGTATCACAAGGGAGGACCGGGAGTGGGGGTGTTTCTACAGGTGGTTCAGGAAGATGGCTGTGACGCGGCCATTCCAGAGGCCCAGTACACCTTCTCGGTACTCAAGCAGGCCCAGTCATTGGGTGACTTGGAGGCCCTGCGCAGCCGTAATCTTCCAGTAATCCGGGTCAATTTGGGTGCCGACCATAGTGCCGGATGGCGAGAGCTAGCGGCCTCAATCGATTCCGCCCTCCGTGATCTGTAGGGGCTAGGCTTGCCTCGCTCGATAAAAATAAGTCGTGGTCCATTGAAATGGAGAAAAGCATGGAATTAGCGATGATCGGCCTGGGTCGAATGGGGAGTAATATGGTTGTTCGCCTGCTCCGAGCCGGCCACCGAGTGGCAGTTTACGATCGAGATCCAGCAGCGGTACAGAGGGTGGTGGCTGAGGGAGCGGTGGGCAGTAATTCGATGTCTGATCTGCTCCAGGCACTGCCGGAACGACCGCGGGTGGTGTGGGTGATGGTGCCGGCGGGATTGCCGACCAGTCAAACCATAGCCGAGTTGGGCCGACTGCTCTCCCCCCAGGACATGGTTATTGATGGCGGTAATACGGAGTGGCATTCGGCATTAGCCGATGCGGCCGGCCTGCGGGAGCAGGGGATTCGCTACCTCGATGCAGGTACCTCCGGTGGGGTTTGGGGGCTGGAGGAGGGATATTGCCTGATGGTCGGCGGTCAGCCCGATGCCTATAACCACTGCCAGCCGATTTTCAAGGCGTTGGCTCCCCCCGATGGAGGGTTGGTACATACCGGTCCGGAGGGTTCTGGCCATTTCGTCAAGATGGTGCACAACGGCGTGGAGTATGCCCTGATGCAGGCTTATGCCGAGGGCTTTGAGATCATGGCCCATGCCTCAGAATTCCCCGACCTGAATATGTTAGAGATTGCCCAGGCTTGGCGTAAGGGAAGTGTGGTTCGCTCCTGGCTGCTCGATCTGATCTCTGAGGGGCTGAGCAAAGATCCCCGGCTGGAACAGATCGAGGGCTGGGTCGAGGATACCGGGGAGGGGCGGTGGACGGTTCAGGCGGCGATGGATAATGCGATCCCCGCCCCGACCATCACCATGGCTCTCTTCGAGCGCTTCCGGAGCCGGCAGGAGAACACCTTTGCCAACCGACTGCTGGCGATGATGCGGAATGAGTTTGGCGGTCATGCGGTGCATCCCGCCTCTACCTCCCTCTCAAAGAGAGGGGAAAATACTAAATGAGTGAACGGCTGGGTCAGTACCGGAATGCCGAGCCGGCGGTAATGACTATCTTTGGGGCGACCGGGGATCTCAGCCAACGCAAACTGCTGCCCGCGCTCTTCACCCTCGCCCACAACCGCCTCCTACCTAAGGGATTCCGTCTGATCGGAGCGGCGAGGAATGACCTCGGTGCGGAGGGTTTTCGCCGGCTGGCCGAGCAGGCAATTTCCAAGCATGCCCGCAACCAGCCGGTAGATAAGCGCTCGCTGCATGAATTCTGTAGCCAGCTGGACTACCAACAGCTCGAATTCTCCCACCCCGCCGGATTTGATCAGCTGAAGGCGAAACTGGTTGATTTGGCGCAGGCTGGTGATTCTCAAGGCAACCTCCTCTTTCACTGTGCAACTCCACCCTCTACCTACTCGGATATAGTTCGCCAACTGAAGTCCGCCGGCTTGGAGAAGGGTGAGGGATTTCGCCGGATCATCGTGGAGAAGCCGTTTGGTTCAGATCGTCGCTCGGCGGTCGCCCTCAACCGGCTGTTGGAGGGCGTCTTTCCGGAATCCTCGGTCTATCGCATTGATCATTACCTGGGGAAGGAGACGGTCCAGAATATCCTCGCCTTCCGCTTTGCCAACGCCGTCTTCGAACCGACCTGGAACTGCCGGTTTATCGACCACCTGCAGATCACGGTGGCCGAGCCGTTGGGCATCGGAGGGCGGGCGGCTTACTACGAGCAGGCCGGTGCGTTACGGGATATTATCCAGAATCACGCCTTTCAGCTGCTTGCCCTGGTGGCGATGGAGCCGCCGGTGTCTCTTGACGCCGATAGCGTGCGCGACGAGAAGGTGAAGGTGCTGAAGGCGATCCATCCGTTCTCGTCGGATGCCGAGGTGGCGGAATGTACGGTACGCGGCCAGTATGGTGCCGGGACGATGGGAGGCGAGAAGGTGGGGGGCTATCGAGATGAGCCGAACGTAGCCGCTGGATCAGAGACTGAGACTTATGCCGCACTTAAGTTGGAGGTAGATAACTGGCGATGGGCCGGGGTCCCCTTCTATTTTCGCACCGGAAAACGGCTGCCGGAGCAGCTAACCGAGATTCGCGCTCAATTCAAGTGCCCGCCCCATCTAGCCTTCACGCCCGACCAGACCCGGGAGCTGGAAGCCAACTCGATGACCCTGCGAATTCAACCCGAGGAGGGCATATCCCTCCGTTTTGGGGCCAAGGTGCCTAGCCCGGGTGGGGTGGAAATTCGCAGCGTCAACATGAATTTTGACTACTCAACTTCCTTCGTGGCCCAGGCGGCAGATGCCTACGAGCGGTTGATATTGGATTGTTTGGTCGGCGACCCGACTCTCTTCACCCGAGCCGATGAGGTGGAGCGGGCCTGGGCGCTAGTCGATCCGATCGAGTCTGCTTGGGGGGAGGGGAAGCCGCCGCTGGAGATGTATCCTGCCGGGAGTTGGGGCCCGGAGGCGGCCGACCGATTGTTGGAGCGCTCTGGGCGACGTTGGCACTGTAGCTGAATCCCCGACGACCAGTGGGCCTCTCGCTGATAGCAGGGGGTAAAGTCGTTCTCCGGGTCGCCTAACCCTGGATCCAGAGAGGATGGACCCGATCACCGGAACATTTGATGTTTTCTTTGTTTGGTGCGGCACCGATGTTACACTTTTAGTATGCCAACCAAATACCGGAGATATGCTCTCACTGAGACCCCGTCTGTTCAGGCTGCATTGGAAAAGTTGAGGAAGGAACTTGGCAGTGATAAGTTGCAACTTAGTGAGCTGGTAGTGCTTGGTGTTGAAAAGAAGCTAGAGCGGCTTCGTGAAGAGAGAGCCGATGTTGTTGCCCGGAGAGAAGGCCTGGCTAATTGGGTTCTCACCCGTAGTATTCCAGTTGACCTTGATGCGGCAGCTGAGGTCAGGCAGTCGGGCTGGGCTCGTAGTTGAATTTCGAATTACTTTTGGATAATTCGGCCTGGGTTCGTCTCGGGAGTCAGTCGCTGGCGGAAGCTCGTGCTTTAGAGATTGCTGAAACCTTTCGATCTGGTCGTCTGGCGGTGTGTCTGCCGTTTTTGCTTGAGGCGGGATACTCGGCGCGTACTGCTCATGATCATGCAAAGATTTTCGAAAGGCTGTTGTCCCTCCCCTTAATCCACGTCGATGAAGAAGTCGAGAAGTCTGCTCTTGATGCTCAGAGCCAGCTTGCTCGCCAGGGACACCATCGGCTTCCTCCAGTAGATTTAATCATTGCTGCGCTGGCGTCCCGATATCGAATTGGGGTTTTACATTACGATTCCGACTTTGACCTGTTAGCCGAGCGAACAGATTTGGATTTCAAAAGTGTCTGGTTAGCTCCGCGGGGAGAGTTATAGAAGTTCTCAGAGTTCTCGAAGTCGAATCGGCAGCCGGCGTCACTCGGCGCATCGCTGATTACCATGAGTTGGGATGCCGCCAGAATCCTTGCGTAGCCGAGCCAGGTGCATTAGGTTCCAAGTCATGAAGGTGGCAGCGCTATGTCGCTATCCCTACGTTACCCGGATGCTACTTAATTTGTTTGAGGATGGAAGACTCCCCGAGGTTGCATCGGTTCAGGTTGAATCTGAATATGGCCATGCGGCTCGAATCGTATACAAGAACGGTTCGGTTCGGCTCATTAGGGGAACCAACGTAGGTCTTAACTCAGGTGGCGCCTGTGACGTAGTCAAAGACAAGGAATACACCAAGTTTTTCCTGAAACAGGGCGGGTATGTTTGCCCGCGAGGTCGTTCGTTTCTTCTCCCCTGGTGGGCTGATCGGATACGTCCAGGCTTACAGGCCCGCGGAATGTTAGAGGTGCGTGATTCAACCTATGCCGTGAAATACGTACGCGAGCAGTTGGGCTTTCCGGTGTATGTTAAACCGACTGATGGTTCAGAAGGG
The DNA here is from genome assembly GCA_050734895.1 of Candidatus Dormibacteraceae bacterium. Classification (GTDB taxonomy): domain Bacteria; phylum Chloroflexota; class Dormibacteria; order Dormibacterales; family Dormibacteraceae; genus JBOHUW01. The sequence continues at coordinate 4,284 of JBOHUW010000154.1, forward strand.
CAGGGTGTCTGGCGTTGCGGTAGTGAAGGGGAGATCGATGCTGTTTTAGGCGATTACTCGTCTCAGATGATTCGCGTTGCTGTGGTTGAGGAGGCGGTAGCACTTCCTGACTATCGCCTTATAGTTTTACAGGGTCAATTAATATCGGCGTATCTGCGGACTCCACTATCTGTCGTGGGTGACGGTGTTAAAACTATTGCCGACCTGATTATTGAACTTCAAGGTACCTTTGAACAGGCGGGCAGGCGTACTAAGATCGATAAGGACGATAAGCGGATAATCTTTCGTTTGAGGCGTGGGGGACTTGATTTGAGTAGTGTTCCACTCGCTAAGCAAGTAGTCCAACTTCTTGACATCTCAAATTTGTCGGCTGGTGGAACTGCCCTTGACGTTACCGAAGATGTCGCGCCGAGGTGGCGGCAGCTATCCGTCGATATTGCCCAATATCTCGGACTGAACTTCTGTGGAGTGGACCTTGCCTGTCCAGATATAACGACCAATACAGGTGAGTACTATGTCCTGGAAGTCAATTCATCCCCTGGGCTTGATCACTATGGGGCAATAGGATCACGGCAAGAAGAAATAGTGCGCAACTTGTACGCTAGAGTCCTGAACGTCGCTCCTCAAGGAGCAACACCTCCAACTTAAGGGCGTGACTCAGCGGTGCTCCGGGTTTTCGAAGTCGAATCGGCAGCCGGCGTCCCACTGCGATCGCTGATTACCC
>JBOHUW010000155.1:0-4988 GCA_050734895.1 Candidatus Dormibacteraceae bacterium
GTATCAATCAGTGTAGCACCGCGTAGATAAATTTTCTCACCCCGACCGGTTGAAGTACGTATGCAGATAATGGGTATGGCGTTCGGCTAGATCAGCCGGACCGCCTTCAACGACTCCCGCCGTTGCCAGCTGTCGCCGAGACGACTGGCTGCCTACGGGCTCCAACTCTGAGTCGGCTGGGGGATCAATCTCTCAAGCTCGGGGGCGGATTCGACAAGTACACGCAGGCGTCGCAACCCGGCCGGTGGGAGCCGGTCAATTATGTGTTGTATTTCCTCATAGTCACCAGAAGCAATCATTGCCTTCAGTGTACGCGCCTAAAGATTTACCTGTCTATCCTAGTTAACATCGGATTTTATAGCCAGACCGTGGAATTCCTACCCAAATCCATCCGATCTTGACTCGGCTCTGAGACTTCAGATTAGAAGTCAGCCGCAGACGTTGGGGAGAGGAGTCGGGGTGGGAGTAGGAACTACGGTTGGAGTCGGGGTGAGCGAGGGAGAAGGGGTAGGCGTCGACGATGGCGTAGGGGTAGGCGTAGGAGTAGGCGGCGGAGGCGGTTGATCCACCCCTCTGCCCACCGCCGGAGCCTGTAGGTTATCAAGATTTATGTAAGTGGCAGCGTTATTCAGATCCGCCTGGCCGGCCACCGCCTTCAGCACCGCCAGCTTCGGCTTCAGCGAAGCGTAGTCATTGGGGGTAAGCATTCGGCCCAAAATTACCCGCCAGCCATGCTGCGCCACCAGGGTTAGATCCATACACCGATCCAGCTGGATGTGGCTCACGCTCTCTCCCATCAGCTCAGGAAAGCCGTGTTGGATGTTGACCAGGGAGGTTAGTAGGATCGAATCGATAACCGTCTGCCCCGGATCAACCGTGGAGCTAGGCCCGCTCAGCTGAGGCAGGTCCGGATCCACCTCCCGCACCGGACCCAACGATTTGCCCGTCTGATCAAGCAGGATCTTAGTGCCATTGGAAAGCTGATAGCTGGCTACCGGATCCCATTCGGCAACTCTAATCTCGACCCAATCTGGAAGCTCGGTTCGGATACTCGCCTCCCTAACCGCTAGACGGTCCAACAGCCCCTGCCGTGCCGCCCGGCTGTCAACCAGAAAAAGCGGCTGCCCGAGATGAATACCGGCTTCCGCCTCCACCTCCCCGGCCGGCAATCGATTCAGCCCGATCACCTCTATTCGATGAACTCGGAAGGGCGGAGCAGCCAACAGCAGAATTATTACCGTCACCTCCAGAAGAGCCAACCCCGCCGCCAGCCGCCGCCAGCGCAGAGGGTTCGAATCCACCGGCGGAGATGACTCAGGAGGTGGGGCCATAGCCTCGGCCGGACGCGATTTGGGCGGCTCCAACCACCTAACTCTCGCCTCCTTCAGCCAATCCTGATCGAGTCCGCGGGGCACCTCACTCGGCTTCCGACGGGACGGCCAGTGCATTAGCGCCGAACCAAAGCGATGGTGAAGCTAATCGGCAACAAGAACTACAAGCTCTGGGGCTACTCGTGGCATGTGAAAATCAGTGTTGCCAATGGTGATCCCAACTATCGCGGCTGGCCTCTAAATCCACGTCATGCTCAAATCCAGGAAGCGTACCCGCAAAGCTGTCCCGTCGACTTCTTCCTAGCGCTGCTATGTTCCCCCTCGGGAGAGGAAACTCAAATATGGACTGGGCCATACACCTAACTTTAACCTTACGCAATAGTGATCCGAGAACCCGTAAACTTGCCCGGGATTATGAGTGCCTTCAAAGTGTCGGTAATTGAACCGCAACCGTACCTTGAAGAGGTTGGAGAGGGGCCCCCGGTGCTCCTGCTCCATGGTTGGCGGACCAGCTCCCAGCTCTGGCTCCCAATTATCAATCACCTGAAGGCCAACTTCTCGGTTCTGGCTCCGGACTTTCCCAGCTTTGGCCAAACTCCACCTCCCCCCGCCGTCTGGGGTGTCGAGCAGTATGCCCGCTGGATCATAGACCTGCTCGACAGCAAGGGCTTGAGCAAGGTACACGTGGTTGGACACTCATTTGGCGGGCGGGTGGCGATCAAGCTTGCAGCTCGGTGGCCGCAGCGCGTAGAGAAGCTGGTACTCACCTCCAGCTCCGGCATTCGCCCGGCTCGCTCGCCGGTCTATCGGTTTCGTGTAGCAAGCTTCAAGACGCTTCGCTCGGTCGCCAACGCTCGGTACATCCCGGCCAGTCTGCGACGTTGGGCGCAGGCGCGAGTGGCCTCGAGCGGATCTGACGACTACCGACAGGCCACCGGCATCATGCGTCCGACCTTCGTGCGGATTGTCAATGAGGACCAACGGCCCGATCTAGGGCAGATTGCCGCCCCAACGCTGCTGATCTGGGGTGAGCGAGATGACGAGACCCCACTTCGCGACGGCCGAGAGATGGAGAGGTTAGTTCCCAACGCCGGATTGGTCGTCTTTTCGGCCGCGACTCACTATGCCTATCTTGAACAGTCCGCGCGATTCTGCCGGGTGCTCGACGCCTTCTTCCTGGCTGGGCAAGCGTGATCTCTCTGGTGGCGTCCGGCATTGCCGCCCTTATATCACTGACCTGGTTTATCCGCTTCGGACTGTTGGCGGCCCGCATTCTGCAGATCGAGGAGTATGAGATCCGCCGGCTGTTCGCCTGGAGCTGGAGGCGGCTGCGTTGGGACCGAGACACTGCCCTGGCGTGTCTCCTCTGCCTCACCGGGGGGATAGCCAATCTTGTACTCGGCCGGACCAACGAGGGCTGGCTGACCGCTGCTACTTGGGCGCTGGGAGCAGTCTGGCTGCACGTCTCCTGGAGGGAACCGGCGGCCAAGAAGCCCCTGGTCTTCACCAGCCGAATGAAGCGACTGCTGGCCACCGCCGGGCTGGTGATGGTGATCATAACGGGAGCGGTTGTTGTACTCCTGGTCGCCCTGCCAGCACCTCTGGGAAGTTTGGTCACGGCGGCTACCTACGGGGTAGGGCCAGCGCTAGATGCCCTGGCCCTGGCCGCGGCCTTGGGGCTGATGGAACCACTCGAACTGCTATTCCGCCGGCATTACCGGCGGCGGGCCGAGGCAACCATCAGGACCTTCGCCCCCACCACCATCGCCGTAGCGGGTAGCTACGGCAAGACCAGCACTAAGCATATATTGGCGGCGCTGCTCAACCCCCAACTTACCGTTCTAGCCACCCCCAAAAGCTACAACACCCTGATGGGCGTGACTCGAACAATCAATGATCAGCTCCGTCGAGAACATCGAATCTTCATGGCCGAGATGGACGCCTACGGCCCGGGCGAGATCGCCGGTATCTGCCAGGTTTGTCCGCCCCAGATCAGTATTGTGACCGCGGTCGGACCGGAACATCTTGAGCGCTTTGGCAGCCTGCAGGCGATTGAGGATGCCCTGTTCGAGGTGATCGAGGCTTTACCGACCGACGGGGTGAGCATCATCTATGCCGGGGATGAGACTTCGCGCGGACTGGCCAAACGAGCGGCTGGCCTGCGTCGCACCATCACCTATGCCTTCGATGATCAGTGGCCCCGGGCCGACGTGCTGATCTCAGAGCTTCACCTGAACGGCCAGGGCTCCAGCTTTGTCTGGCGCAACCGGCTCACGGGAGCACAGCAAGCCCTGACCTGCCGTCTACTCGGCAGGCATAATGCCCTCAACGTGGCAGCAGCGCTGGCCGCGGTGGAATGCCTGGGCCTACCCCTCGAGCCAAGCTTCGGGGCAGTGGCTAATCTGGAGCCAACCGAACATCGACTCCAGCCGATGCCTGGCGGCGCCGGAGTCACCGTCATCGACGATTCGTACAACGCCAACCCGGTCGGCGTGCACAACGCACTCGAGGTCCTTAATGAGATGGACAGCTCGCCCCGTATCCTCGTCACCCCGGGACTGGTAGAGCTGGGCCCCCAGCAGGCGGAGGAAAATCGCCGTTTTGGCCAACACGCGGCGAAGGTATGCGATTACGTGATTGTGGTCGGAGCGTGGAACCAGCCGGATCTAGCGGCCGGCCTGCACGAGGGAGGGATGGCTGAGGAGCGGGTGCATATGGTCGATTCCCTCGGGCAGGCAACGCAAACATTGAGCCGGCTAACTCAACCGAATGCGGTCGTCCTCTTCTGCAATGACCTGCCCGATCCCTATTTGGAGACTCCGATAGCCTCTTAAATAGCGCACGGTTGAATGTAGAGGTATGTTTTGATTTGACCATGAAAGTCGGGCTGGCCGAATTACTGGAATCGCACTTTGGCCAGGTGCAGGAACGGTACAGGCTCACCATGACCTCAGGGCTGGCAAATGACAATCCATGGGGTGATCGGCAGCTCGACGCTGACGCGGAAATCGTCGGCGATGGGGGAATATTGGAGATACAAGGCGTAACCGCGTCGGATACCGCAACCGCAGACGTCGTAGTCGCCAACACAAAAGACAAGGCATTATACAAGCTCTCCTTCAGCTTATCGCCTCAAGTGCCACCACGAATTCAGGCATATGAGATCAGCCCTCTGCCTACCCCGTCTTAGGGCCCTTGCCCATCTTGACACCCGACTCCAACTGGTGGCTCAGAAGCCAGGAAGGGATAGATTGCATGCTCTGTTTCCGTTCGTTGTGACGATCAAGGGCGAGTCGAAGCAATTCCTCGAGCAAGTCAGGGAATTTAAGTCCCGCCGCCTCCCACAAGTAGAAAGCTAGTGAGCCCGGGATGGTGTTGACCTCGTTAACATAGAAACTGCCTTTCGCCTGGTCAACGAAGAAATCGACCCGGGCCACCCCTGCCCCCCCGATCGCCTGGAAGGCCCGAACCGCGGCCTCGGTCACCGCCTTGGTCAGCTCTTCTCCGATTGGCGCCGGCAGAATCCTCCGGCTGCCCTGCATGCCCTTGCTCTTTCCGCCCCCGATGTATTTGTCGTGATAGCTAAGCATCCCTTCGCTGACCGGCTGCTCGCATACCGAAGGGCGGGCCGACAAATCGGTACCCAGAACGGGACAG
>JBOHUW010000156.1:0-4939 GCA_050734895.1 Candidatus Dormibacteraceae bacterium
GTATCCGCCACCTCCGCGCCTATCGGATATTTGGTGCCGTCTTGACCCACTTGAAAGGCCGGGGTGGTGGAATTTTGCGCTGCGCAGTGGCCGGCCAGAAGAATTCCGGCAGAGGTACTCTGCACACCGTTCTGAGCGAAGGTCACCGGAGCCGCGCCGCTGCAAAGCAGTGTGGCCCTACCCATCTGCTGCACAATATTCTGACCAGCAGCGACCGGGGGCATCTGCGAGGCGCCCGGGGCGGTAGTTTGAGCCACCGTAGTCGGAGGCGCAGTGGCTTGAGGCACGGTAGGCTGGGGCACGGTGGTCGGGGCTACTGCACCTGGCGTTACAGTAGTTGGAGCCAATGTAGCTGGAGCTACTGTGGCGGGAGCCAGTGCACTAGGCATTACGGTAGTAGGAGCCACCCCAGTTGGAGGCAGATCAAAGCTGGAATTAACCTGCGCCGGGTGGATATTCAGCATATTCGCACCGTATAGAGAGGTCAGCTGGGAGGTAATAGTCGGGGTCAACCCGGCGATCCCCAAATCAACCTGGTTGTGAGCGTAATCCGGACCGTAGTAGACAACCCTTATCCCCATCCCGGCTAATTTCTGATGGTCGGCTTGGATCCGATCGCGCAGCGCCAGTAGCTCCTGGGTAGAGTGCTGCACGGGATCGAAGCTAACCAGGTTAGAACCGCCCAACCGCTGCAGTAAGGCTACCTCTGCCCCGGCGAACCCTGAATCCTTAAACATAACGTGAAGCCGATCGCCGGGGAGATCGAGATAAACCCCGCCGAAGCTCCCACCCATAGCAGATTGGCCAAATTGGCCAATCTGATGGGCGAGCTGGAGGAGCGGTGCCTGGCGGAGCATAAGTGTCTCCGCCGAGGGCCGCCCGAGCTGCGGCGATACAAAGATCGCCGCAGCCACGAGCGTCACCGCTCCGGCCAGCGCTACGAATTTACGGCCGCACTTGAACCTGAGCATCCCACCGACCTCGACCGATCAAGCCGTTGCCGACATGTGCACCAAACGTCGGGCGCAGGATAAGTTCAGTTTGTGGCCACTGACGGTTTGTAGTCATCACCACCTTCCTTAGTTACAGTTTCCGTTGTTGTTGGCTGCTGCCTTTTTCTTGCTGCCATTGTTCGCTGCATTGGTAATATTGCGGCGATTTTTGGTTGCACGTGTATTGCTGTTAAGATTCTGAGCGTTATCGGTAAGGTCAGCGTCAGCTACGTTATCGGCAGGAGTGATTTTACCTTGATCTATCACGAAATTATCCTGCTGAAGCGCCTTACGAAATATTCCCTTATTCCCCGGACTAAAAGCTGCATCAGCAACCATTGGAAGGGCACATGGAATACCGTAGAGCGCATCCAAGTGAGGGTGAGGATGTGTGCTAGCAGGCGCTTGTGCCTGGGTTCCCGGAGCAGCCACAGTCGAGGTGGCGTCCAAGGTTGGAGCAGCATTTACCTGATTTACCGCTCCGAGCCTACTCGGTACTAGCTGATATCCGTTTGGCACAGCCGAAGGAGCCGATTGCACTACCTGCTGAGCATATGTAGCCGCAGCTGCTGTTGTTCCCGTAGTTGCTGCCACTACTTGCTGAGTAGCCGGCTGAGTAACTGTTGAGGCTACTGTAGGACTAGCCAAGGCTTGACTTGGGCTAAAGGCCGTGGTCTGCGCAGCCGCCGTGGTGGTTAGCTGTGGAGTAGCTGGCTGAACTGCTGGGGCTGAAGCCACAGGTGCCGCAGTGGTCGGGGCCGAGGCCGAACTCGCGGGACAATTAGATGCAAATGCATCCTTGCATTCACCGAAAGTAGATTGTATGCCAAGGTTATTGGTCATAACAGCGTTCAGATCCCCGTTAGCGTTCAGATCCGACTGGCCGTTGCCAGTCGCAAGGTTCTTCTGACCGTTGCCTGTTGCAAGATCCTTCTGGCCGTTGCCAGTCGCAAGGTTCTTCAAACCGTTGCCTGTTGCAAGATCCTTCTGGCCGTTGCCAGTCGCAAGGTTCTTCAAACCGTTGCCTGTTGCAAGATCCTTCTGGCCGTTGCCAGTCGCAAGGTTCTTCAAACCGTTGCCTGTTGCGAGATTCTTCTGACCGTTGCCTGTCGCAAGCTGGCCATTCGCACCCAATTGAATAGGAGCACCAGCCAATTCAGGGTTTGCCGTAAAGAAATCTGAAAACGTTCGTGCGTCTTGTTGGACAAGAGGTTCACCAAGTCCGTGGTGACACATCATCGTAGTCAAATCGTCAAATAGAGGACCCGGAACATCACGAGCCGCCTGGGTTACCTCTCCACCTGTTGCATAAGCCACGTTGCGATTTTTCAGAAGATTGATTCCCTGCTCTGCAAGGGTATTACCTTTTAAGGTCTGCGCATTGTTCCCTCTGGCGAACGCCGTCTGAGGAACGAAGGTTAACGCCATAAGCGCGCCCATCAGCATGGCAGACAAGACCAACGCCGGCCGAAAACGTTGCCGCCCTCCAGAATGCGGCGATCCACGTAACAGATTGATTAACATCTTCTCCTCTCCTCCCAAAAATAAATCTGAGCCCCGGCAGCCGGAAGGCGGCCATTGGCATCAGTAACTATTTCGAATGATACACGTTTGAAAAGCCAAGGTCAAGCGCTTGGGCAGGTTTTCTGCTCAAGGCTCTTTTTTGCGTAGCCTTGAACTGAGTGAGGCAACTAAAAAGTTATACCAAGAGACAGCAAAGAGCAGCTTGCAACCTTGCTTTTTCAAACGGAAGATGCCTCGAAGCTGCGGCAACGCTATCGTTGCCGCAGCCCTAGGAGCACCCGTTCCCGGAACGGTTTATCAGTTTATGCGGGACTTAGCTGCCCCCACCACCGCCCTGATTGTCGTTGTTGTCATTATTACCGTCGTCGCCGCCACCGCCGCCGCCACCTCTATTCTTTTTTCTGGTGCCGCCGTTGGCCTTTACGTTGGCCGCGGTATTAGTAACTCCGTTAGAAGCATCGCTAATCCCAAGGCCACCGTTGATCGGACCCGGGCAGGATTGAGCTTGAGCTGTCGGCATGGCATTTCCGCCACATACTGCCAGACCGCTTTCGGTTAAGGCGGTAACCACCTCTGAAGGCACATTTGGCTCGAACGCAGCAGTCTTTACCATCTCGACTCCACACTGGGTCTTATAGAGATTTACCAAAGGAGCAGGTAAGCTGCTTGCGGCCGGAGCGGCTTGGACACCCAGAGTTGGAGCTGCAGCCAAAGTCGTACCCGAGTTCAATTGGGTTGGAGCTGCAAGCGTACTAGCCGCCAGCTGGTAGCCAGTCGGAATTGCGGACGAAGTGACAGAGGGAACCACCGATGCGTAAGTCGCTTGCCCTGCCGTCGCAGCCGTCGCTGGTTGCTGAGCAGCCGTCGGTAGGACACTCTGCTGAGTCGGGGCCTTGCTGGGAGCTGCCGGACTTGAAGCCGTAAGCAGAGGGCTGGCCGCAGTTGTCAGCCGTGGGGCTATAGGCTGAGTAGCAGTAGTAGGGATTTGACCGACGACATTAGTCGGGGCTGCCGGAGCCGCCGGAGCCGCTTTAGCGGCACAGGAATCGGCCATCTCTTGTTCGCAAGCCTGCATCCCCTTGAAAACGAATCCTACGCTGTTGGTTCTACCAACGACAGTGGTCGGATTTCCACTTACGTTGGCGGCATTCAAGCCCAATGCACCTAGCGCATTGGCTGCATCGCCACCTTGATTATCATCGGCGTTAGCCTGTTTGTTGTTCTTGTGGCCGCCACCGCCGCCGCCTTGGTTGGCTTTTTTGTCACCACCACCACCGCCGCCGCCTTTACGCTGCTTGCGAGAGTTGCCTTGCTTCTGCACCGCCTTTGCCGCATTCTGAAGCGGAATGGCGGTTCCAGCCAATTCAGGGTGCTGGTCAAAGTAGGTCAAGTAAGCAGCCGACACCTGGTTAATGGCCGCCTGGTTATTCGATACATGAGCGCAGGCCGTTGCCGTGTGCTGATTACACAGAATAGTGCTTGTCGAGCATGCAGCAATACCAACATCTCCACCATCTGCGTAGTCAACGTTTCCCGCCCCAATAACATTCGCTATCTGAGCCGATAGGGTACCGTTCAGCGGCTTGGCCAACGCGGCATTTGCCACGTTAGCAGCGTTGGCATTTTTGCCTTGGCCGCCTTGTTTGTTGATCCCTCCTCCGCCGCCACCACCGGCAAACGCCGTCTGAGGAGCAAGAGTTAGCGCCATCAGTGCGGCCGTCAACACAGCGGAAAAAACCAAGGCCGGCCGAAACCGCTGTCGCCCACCCAAAAACGGCGACCCACGCAACATTTTTATTAACATTCCCTCTCCTCCCTCATAAATCTGAATTCCCAGCAGCAAAAATAGTGCTTCCAGTTTCAGTAGTTGCTTAAAATAATACACGTTTGAAAAGCCAAGGTCAAGCTCTAGGACAGATTTCCTAGAAAAGGGCCAGCCAACCTTCTTTTTGAACTGAACATGCCCTTTAAAAATTTTGGCAAACCATGAAGAAGCTGGAGGCGTATCGGGTTTTCGGACCCAAGGCTGGCCAATATCCGCTGTCTCGAGAACCTATGGCCCCAAACAACCGATTGATATGACGTTGACCCCGTCGGGTCGTCGATAGCTCGGGCCGCCCGGCGTTATCACTGCGAGACTCGCCGGCGGACCGCAACGGGTGGTGTCCACCCTATCGGCGAATGTTCTCAATGTGGCTGCGGCATTGTCAAGGGCCAGGGCTCCGAGCTTGACCTCAAATGCAGCCCATGCACCGGAGACTGTCTCGATGATCGCATCCACTTTGAGACCGGTGTTGTCTCGATAGTGGAAAACCTTTCCTTCAATTTTTTGGGCGTACACGCGCAGATCATGCACCGCCAGCGATTCAAACAGCTGACCCACCCATTCGAGATCTTGAAGCAGTCCGTCGACATCCTTGCCC
>JBOHUW010000157.1:0-4889 GCA_050734895.1 Candidatus Dormibacteraceae bacterium
CACCCAGCTAATCAGCAGCCTGGGGCAGCGGCTGGCCGAGATGGGGCGGCTGCCGCTGCTGGGCCAGGTTGAATACCTTCAGCCAGCGGCCGGCCCTCACCCGGGCGGCTACCAGAACAGCGCTCACAGGCTGCGGGCGCTGTGGAACCGCTTCTATCTACCCCCTCCACTGGCTCAGACACTCTCCGAACTCACCGGTCCAGTGCTGCCTGGTGGATGACCGCATCGACACCGGCTGGACGATGACCGTAGTCGCCAAGCTTCTCCGTGAAGCTGGCGCACCCGCCGTCCTACCTCTGGCTTTAGCCACCTCGGCGTGAGCATGGCACACAGCCAGACAAACAGCGCTTTATCATCGGTACTGATCCAGCCAGATGTAAGGGGGGGGCTCACCAAACCTTAGTTTGCTGTATTTGGCCACTAGATTTCGACGCGTGCTCTTGCGTCGGATAGAAAATTGCTCGCCGGGTAAGTAGTATGGCATACAAGTAGTACGGCATACTACTTTACTGCCCGTCTAATGCTCGGCAAGCACGAAAGCGGTAACCCTCTGGGCGGACGGCGAAAACGCAACACCCCTGCCTGGATGGTGGGGGGACCGGCTCCAAGCTACACTAGGCGCTGGTCTCGACAGCGAGCATAGATGATTAAATTAATTTGAGAAGTCGAATTTAGAGGAGGTAAAAACCGTGGCTGAGATTCGCTGCCTGACCAACCGCTATGACAATAGTCGCACCGGAGCCAACCTTCAGGAGACCGCACTTAAACCGTCCAACGTCGGACCAACAAGCTTCGGCAAGCTCTTCACCCGGCCGGTGGACGGCCAGATCTACTCCCAACCCCTTTACGCAGCCGATATCCAAACCAACCGGGGCAGACTCAATCTCCTCTATGTGGCCACCATGCACAACTCGGTCTACGCCTTCGAGGCGGATGACCCGGCCGCCTCAGCTCCCATTTGGCGGGTTTCATTGGGACCTTCCGCACCCCTACCTGACCCCAACATCGGCCCCTCCGGCTACCGCGACATCGCCGTGGAAGTCGGAATTGTCAGCACCCCGGTGATCTCGCCTGATTTAAAGACCCTCTATGTGGTCGCGTTCAGCAAAGATTCATCCGGCTATCACCACACCCTCCATGCCCTCGATCCCCAAACCGGCCAGCAATTGGCCTCCCAACTAATCAAGGAGACAGTGCCCGGCAGCGGCGATGGAAGCAGCGGCGGAGAGCTCACCTTCACCAGCCACCGACAGCTGCAGCGAGCAGCCCTAACCCTGGCCAACGGGCGAATCTACATCGCCTTCGCCGCCTATGGGGACCAAACTCCCTACCACGGCTGGGTAATCGGCTGTGATGCCCAAACCCTAAAACCAAACTCCGTTTACGTGACAACTCCGAATACTGGCCTGGGGGGAATTTGGCAGGCCGGGCAGGGCCTGGCGGTAGATGATTCCGGCCATCTCTACTTCATGACCGGCAACGGCGGATTCAATACCAGCGGCTCCGATCTCGGGGACAGCATCGTCAAGCTGAACCCTGATCTCACCCTGAATGACTGGTTTTCTCCCTTCAACAACCAAGCCCTCAACGCCGTGGATATGGACCTCGGCTCGGCCGGGGCTCTACTGCTCCCGGGAACCTCGCTGCTAGTCGGCGGCGGGAAGGAGGGCAAGCTTTACTTGCTGGATATACGAGAGGGGAAGATGGGACACTTCCACCCCAACTCAGATAGCCAGATCGTTCAGAGCTTCTCGATCATCCAGAATCACAAAGCCCCCTCTCACCACATCCACGGCGGCCCCGCCTACTGGAATTTGTCGGGTAAACGATGGATTTATGTCTGGCCGGAAAACGACTTTCTCGCCGCCTGGCAATTCGACGGCGCCAGCTTCCAAACCACCCCGATTTCCAAGAGCACCACCTCCAACCCCACCGGAGTTCCGGGCGGCTCACCCGGCATGCCCGGCGGATTCCTCACCCTCTCCGCCAACGGAAGCGACCAGAGCTCGGGCATCATCTGGGCCAGCCATCCCTACAAAGACGATGCCAACCAGGAGGTGGTCGCCGGCATTTTGCGCGCCTACCAAGCCAGCGATCTAACCCAGGAGCTTTGGCACAGCAAAATGAATCCGGCTCGGGACGATATCGGCCTCTTCGCTAAGTTTTGCCCCCCGACAGTGGCCAACGGAAAGGTTTATCTGGCCACTTTTTCCAAACAGTTGGCGGTATTCGGCAGAGTGAGTGGGTAAACTGCCGACTCACCTGGAGATCTCGGGCGTCAGTAAGAGACAATCTCAGTTATGATGTTTCTATGAAGAAGCGCCGCATAACTCTTAATCTTGATGCCGACGTGGTGGAAGCTCTAGAAGCCCAAGGAGGCCGCAGCCTCTCGGCCGTCGCCAACTCTGCACTGCGTCAAGCAGTTGCGGATGAGGCCCAAAGACAAGCAACTCTTCATTGGCTCGACGAACTTGATGCCAAGTACGGAGCCCCGACCAAGGAGCAGCTAGCCCAAGCCGATCGGTTCCTTGATGCTCTAGAACGAGGTGATCTCATAGAACAAGATGGGAAGTATAAGTCGAACGCCGCATGAACAATTTGCGGATCGTTCTGGACGCCTCCGCCTTTGATTTTCTCGATACTCCTCGGGGGGAGGAGCTGCGGGCCCTATTACGCCGAACGTTAGATGAAGGGGGTAAGGTTTGCTGCGCCGCAGTCACCCTGGCTGAGGTTTGTCGGGGAGCCGACCGGACGCGTCGAACTCAAGCCGCACTCGCCCGCTATCGAGGAGTGCAACACCTGCAGGTCATACCTACGGATGAGCGTCTAGCCAAACAAGTAGGGTTCATTCTCCACCAAACCGGAAAAGATAGTCGCCATATATCCGACGCTCACGTGGTGGCGATCTGCGCCTTGGCCGAGGTTGCGCTGATTCTCACTTCCGACCCGAAAGACATCATCGCCTTGGCCACTGCATTACCAGGCATTAGAATCCTCACTCGTCACCCGGCCTCCCCACTGTCTGCTTAGCCTACTTCGGCCATTACGAGCAAGTTGGCCCTGCTGCTCCTCAACGTTGCGGCGCAAATTCGAAGCCCCAAACCAGAGTAACGTAATATCTCTCACCAACCATAATCAACTGCTAGTTCATGGGAGGAGCTAGACCTTGACCACGGCTTCCGAGGAAAAACAGCGAGGGCAATCCCGCCAGTCGCTGCTGATAGCGGCCTTCGGCACGATCATCGAATGGTACGACTTTTCGCTCTATCTCTACATGGCTCCGATCCTGACCCGGGTTTTCTTCGGAGGCGACAAGCGCGACCCGGCACTCACCTTCAGCGCAGTCGCCGCATCGGCGATCCCCGAACAGTTTGCGGCGGTCGGGCGCTTCAGCGGCATGGCAATCGGCTACCGACCCCGAGGGATCGATCACTCCGGAACACCCTCATCTCCCAAACCGTCCATTAGGGTGCCTTCATACAGGTTCAGCTCGGCCTGCTCCTCCTTCATCGCCTCGGGATCAGCCCTCACCTTTGCTGCCGCCGCTTTGAACTGCTCCCAGAATACTCGTCGCTGCACCCACCTAACTTGCCACAACCTCAGCCTCAGCTTTGGCCGACCGAAAACGCCCGGCCAAAGCGTGAGCATGGTGCCCTTCTAGTTCGACCAGCGCCAACCCCTTGGTCGGGATGTCATAGAGGAACTGACTGGCAGCGAGGGGGACCGACTTAGCAAAGAGGGTGCGGACGTTAGCCACCGTCAGGTAAAGTCGGCGCTGCGCCCGAGTGATGCCAACATAGCAAAGTCGCCGCTCCTCCTCCAACCCACCAGGCTCGGAAAAGGCGCGCTCATGGGGCAGCATCTTATCCTCCAATCCGGTCAGGAAGACAACCGGCCACTCCAAACCCTTGGCCATATGAAGAGTAATCAGGGTAACTTGATCTCGCTTGCCGTCGGTGTCGTCGGTATCCGAGGTGAGGGCGATATCAGTCAAAAAGCGTTGCAAGCCCTTAGCCGGGTCGTGCCGGTCGTATCTCGAGGCCATCTCCTTCAGCTCAACTAGGTTGTCGATTCGGCTGCTGCTATTCGAGGAGCCATCCTCATAGTGGGCGTAGAGATTGCAGCGAGATAGCACCAGCTGGATGAGTTCGCTCGGGGGACGGCGCCCCACCTCGGTGAGCAGCGGAGCCAGCTGGGCATAAAAGCCCTGGAGCGCCTGCTGAGCCTCTGGCCGAACCGAAATTTGAGATGCAGTGGCACAGGCCTCGAAAACCGATACTCCTCCATCGGAAGCCGAGCTGATCGCCGCCTGGGCGGTTTTCTCGGAGATGCGCCGCTTGGGCACGTTGGCGATGCGGTCAAAGCTCACCGCATCGGAGGGATTAGCCAGAAAACGGAGATAAGCGACCAAATCCTTCACTTCTCGCCGATCCCAGAAGCGCAAGCCGCCGACCAGATGATAGGGGATACGGCGTTCCATCAACGCCCGCTCAAAGCTGCGAGATTGAGCGTTGGTCCGATAGAGAATGGCGAAGTCCGAGCGGAGACGTCCCTCGGAATCGATCAGCTGCTGAATCTCGTCGCCGATGAAGGCCGCCTCCACCCCGTCATCAGGAGCCAACAGCAACACCGGTGATACACCTTGAGAGCCGGCGGTCCAGAGCCGTTTATCCATTCTCTCTTTGTTGCCCACGATGACCTGATGGGCGGCGTCGAGAATAGCCTGGGTGGAGCGGTAATTCTGTTCCAGCTTGACCACCTTGGCCTCGGGAAAATCACGCTGGAAATCAAGAATGTTGCGCACGTCCGCCCCCCGGAAGGCGTAAATGCTCTGGTCATCATCACCGACGACAGTGAGGCTGCGGCGCCTCTGACTGAGCAGTCGAAGC
>JBOHUW010000158.1:0-4803 GCA_050734895.1 Candidatus Dormibacteraceae bacterium
CCACTGTGCCATAGCCCTTATGCGCAGCAAAACCATAGCCGGGATAGAGTTGGTCGTACTTAACCATCAGCGCATCTCGATAAACCTTGGCCACCACGCTGGCCGCCATGATCGAAGCCGAGATGGTGTCTCCCTTGATCATCGCCAGCTGGGGCAACGGTAGATCGGGGATCTCCCAGGCATCGATCAGCAGGTAATCTGGAGGCTGGACCAGGGCCTGCACTGCCTCTCGCATAGCTCTCTGCCGCGCCTTGGTTAACCCCTTCAGATCGATATCCTCCGGCGAAACCTCGGCTACTGTCCAGGCCACCGCCCGCCGCCGGATTATCTCGGCAATGCGCTCCCGATCCGCCGGGCGGAGCTGCTTGGAATCGTTCAAACCGGGAACTCGGATTCCCAAAGGCAATACTACCGCGGCAGCCACCGCCGGACCGGCCAACGGTCCCAATCCCACCTCATCAACCCCAGCCACGCGAGCAAATCCCATCGCTTGAGCCTGGCGTTCATGAGTCCATAGAAGAGGGCGCCGGCGAGCAGTTGAGGTTTTCACAGTATTCAAGGCTAACTGTTAGTGGCCAGAGCCGCAACTCCGAATGTTAAATGGTGCTATGGCAGCTGCAGAATCAACGCCTCGGCAATCGCTCCGACCAGCCGCTGGCCCTGTCCGGAAGGGATATGCACCAGGGCGTGAGCTCCGGTCAGGGAGAGCAGCCGAGAGGAAAATTGTACCCCGGTGCTGCTCGCCCACAGCTCCTCTCCGCGCCATTCCAGCCTCACCCGGTGATACTCGGTGCGGTCCCCCAACTCGACCGGAAATCCCATGCGGACCCGCAGCCGGGGGCGCTCTGGATGTTGGCTACCTTGCATTCGAAGCAACGTCGGACGGACAAAAACCTCAAAGGTGACCAACGACGAGACAGGGAAGCCGGGCAGGCCGAAGGCCAACTGGCCCTCCGGCAAAGTAGCGAAGGTGAAGGGCATACCCGGCTTCAGCCTAACTCGGCCGATGTGCAGATGACCCAACTTGGCCAGTAGTGGCTTGACGTTATCATGACTTCCCGTAGAAACCCCACCCGAGCTGACCAGCACCTGGTTGCGGGTGAACGCATCCTCGAATATCGGGCGCAACGCCTCTGAGTCATCAGGGGCGCTGCCCAACTCCTCAACCTCCGCACCGCTCTGAGTGAGCGCCGCCGCTAAAGCCCATCGGTTGGAATCGATAATCTGACCTGGGCCAACCACCGAGCCCACCTCAACCAACTCATCTCCGGTGGAAATCAAGGCCACCTTGGGACGGCGATGTACCGGTAGGCGGGGAAGTCCGAGCGCTGCCGCCAAGCCTAATTCGGCCGCCCCTATACTCTGGCCTCGTTGGAGGGCCATTTCACCGGATCGAATATCATCTCCCAAGCGCCGGATATTGCTGCCCGACGGTAGGCTAGACACCTCGACCCTATCCCCCTTCTCCACCACGTCCTCAATCATTGCCACCGCCTCCAACCCAGTTGGAACTATCGCCCCGGTCATGATTCGCACCGCGCTGCCCGGCGGCACCTCACCCCGGAAGGGGTGTCCCGCCCCTGACTCCCCGACGATCACTAGGTCCCCCTGTTCTCCGGCTCGGAGGGCATAGCCATCGACGGTGCTGGTCGGATCGGTCGGCAGGTCGCGGGGAGCCCTCACATCCTCGGCTAAGAACCGCCCCAGCGCCGCGCCAAGCGAGACCACCTCCCGGGAAAGCAGGGGGGTGTGATCGCGGATTACCGCCTGCGCCGCCTCGACCTCAACCAAAGGGTGAACTGAGGGTTGCATATCTATATAGTCTGCCGATTTTGTTTAAGAGTTGACTTGGGGTTGCAGTTTAGTGAACTTCGGGAACCAACTGCAGAGAGACTTGGCGGGCAACAACCCAAAAATGGCGGCGATCGAAGGTCAGGATAGGGGCCCGATTTCGCTCGGCACAGGCAATTACCGCTGCATCGGCAAAGCCAAGTGGCAGGTCGTCATATCGATTGATCAATTCGCGAATTCGCAGGGTATCCTCCTCCCCGCAATCCAGGCCAAATGCACCCTCGATCAAATCAGCCATAAGCCCATCGAGGGTTTTTGTACCAAGCCGATTTTCCACCATATAACCAATCTCTGCCAATATGCTGACTGGAATTACGAAAGGCCCGTATCCACCCCGAAACGCGACAACGGCCTCTTGGTGGTGAGAATCGCCTAGATCAAGGGCAGCCAACAATCCTGACGTATCGATAACTAGCATCTAGCCATAGCGCTTTCGCCAACCCTCATGAACAAAATCCTTGATATTCTCAGAATTAACCCCTGCTCCGCTACTTCGAGCCATCCCAATTGACCTGGGCATTGGTTGTATCTCGCGATCCAGATACTCCTGAACTGCTTTTCGCACCAATTCGGCGCGAGAACATTTCCGCCGGCGTGCCACGCCGATCAGTCGCCGCTCCAAATCCTCACTAAGAAAAATCGTTGTTCGATGCATATAGAGATGATAGCAAAGAATCCGCCATATGTAATATGTAACCTACTCCGCCCGGAGCGCTCGGGTGGGGCTCAATCGTGCTGCCTGCCAGGCCGGAAGCAGACCGCTGACCAAACTCAGAACTACCGCCAATATCACCCCCACTGCCACCACCCCGAAGTCGAGGTGGAAAGCCACGCGATCAGGCGCCAGCCGATTGCCGACATATCCCAGTAGAAAGGCCAAAATCGGTCCACCAACTGCGGTTCCGATCCCGATCAAGGTTGATTCGGCGAGGAAGATCAGCCAGATGTCCTGCCCTCTCGCTCCCAGCGCCTTCATCACTCCGATATCTCGAGTCCGGTCGACCACCGAAGTGAACATGGTGTTGACGATGCCGAAGCCGGCAGTAATCAGGGCCACTGTGGCGAGGAAGGGGTTGGCCATTCCGACCAGACCATCCTGAAGCGAGAGAATTAACAACGCCAGGGCGATTCCAAGCACCGCTCCGGCCGCCGTCAGAGTGGTTCTGAGCGGCCGGCGACTCACCTCGCGAAGGCCCATCTGAAAGGCATCGAACGCCCTGAATCGAGTCACCGGCGGCGCTGCCTGAGGCGCCCGAACAGTGTGACGGGGAGAGCCGGAATCGGCGCTCAGCCGGCCATCGCGAAGCCGGATCACCCGATCGGCTCGCCGGGCGACCTCCGGATCGTGGGTAACGATTACCACGGTGCTACCCCGACGGTTGAGCTCGCCGAGCAGTTTCAACACCTGCTCTCCACTGGCAGAATCAAGATTGCCGGTCGGCTCGTCGGCCAGAATCACCCCCGGACGGTTGGCCAGGGCCCGGGCAATCGCCACCCGCTGCTGCTCACCTCCGGAGAGGCGGCCGGGCACGAAGTCGGCACGATGGTCCAACTCGACCAAGCTGAGCAGCCAGCGCGCCCGCTCCGACCGTTCGATCGTCGGCACGCCGGCCAGCGTCATGGGCAGCCCAACGTTATCCTCGGCACTCAACGTCGGCACCAGGTTGAAGAACTGGAATACGGTACCTACTCGCTGCAGTCGGTAATCTTCCAAATCACTTTGGGGCAGCTGCTCCAGCGCCGCCCCGGCCGCCAAGACCTGGCCCGAGGAAGCCTGATCCAACCCCCCCAGCAGGTGGAGCAGCGTCGACTTACCGCAGCCGGAGGGACCGGTGATGGCCACAAACTCACCTGGAGCGATCTCCAGCGAGAGATCCTCTAGAGCAACCACCCGGACCTCTCCCCTGGAGTAGATCCGACTTAGCGAATTGGTTCGTAGACCAAAAGGCTGCCCCAGCAGGCCACGTGCATCCTGAGGTTTAACTTCGGATGAATCACTTTCATTGGGCTTTGCTAGCGTAGCCCCTACGTCAGGGTTATCGATCAACCGGGTCTCTCCATCCACATAATTGCGGCGACCAGCGCCGTTCCACCGAGCGCTGCTCCACCGACTACGTCAGACTGCCAGTGTACAGCTAGGTAAAGCCTACTCGCGGCCATAACTATGACAAGTATGCCGACCAAAGGCGTAATTGTTTGGCGCAACCGACTCGCCGGAGCCAATCGCGCCACGACAAAAGCGAGCAACCCGTAGATCAGAACCGTCCGCAGCATATGACCACTGGGAAAGGTGTTCGCCCTCTCGTGTCCCGGCAGGAGCATCGCCAGGCTCCAGCCATCGCCGTGAGCATTGGGCGGCGGCGGCTGGGCGACAAAATGCCGGTACAAGGATTCCAACAAGATAGCCAAAGGGAAAGCCAGTAGAGCCCAAGCCTCGCGCTTGAAACCCTGGCGGCGGAGATAGACAAAGAGCCCGATGGCCAGCAAAGTAGTTGCCTCAATCCCTCCCAGAAGCGCCCAGAATTTGCAGTAGAGCCCGATCGTAGGTTGCCAGGTCCCGGCCACGAGAGCATTCACCCGCTGATCGGCCACCTCCGACCATCCAATCACCACCAGCAAACCCTGGAGGAGAAAAATCAAGGCCAGAGCGGCGCAGAGCCAGGCCCACCACCATCGCCGACTCACCACTGACATCTCGGAAAAAATACCGGATACACACTAGTTCAGTGGTAGTATTGAATTCATGAGTAGTGCTGCTGCATACGATGAGGTTCCCTTCTCTGAGTTGCTGAGAGAACCAGCTATTACGACGGAGCGTCTGCAAAAAATTCGCAGCCTTAGATTGCGCCGGCGGGACGCTGAAGATTTGATTTTGTTCAAGGCGAGTCGAGTTGAGAGTGAAGAGCAGGTGACTGAAGTTACCGCTCGCCTTCTGGCTGGATTGCTACAAAC
>JBOHUW010000159.1:0-4803 GCA_050734895.1 Candidatus Dormibacteraceae bacterium
CAGAGGGACAGCAGCAGGCAGATATTAATGTCGCCCAGGGTGAAAAGCAGGCTAAAATCCTGCGCGCCGAGGCCGGCAAACAATCCGCCATTTTGGAGGCCGAGGGTTTGCGACAGTCCCAGATTCTGGAGGCCGAGGGTCGATCCCAGGCGATTGGCACGGTATACAACGCGATTAGTTCGGCTCGTCCAACGCCGGAGCTGCTCGCCATACTCCAGCTCGATGCTCTGGGCAAGGTAGCTGCCAGCCCCAACGCCAAGCTGGTAGTGCCCTTTGAGTCGGCTGGTTTGATGGGTGCAGCCCAAGCGTTGCGCTCGGTGATTAACGCGGTTCCGAGTAGCGAGGGTTAGATCCGCCGGAGCAGAATCTCCTGAATCGAGTGGTCGGCCTGCTTGCGCAGGATCAGCCGCGCTCGATCGCGGGTGGGTTCGATGTTCTGGCGTAGGTTGGGTCCGTTGATCTCCTGCCAGATCTGATGGGCGGTGTGTGTTGCCTCCAGATCGGAGAGGGTGTGAAAGCGGTGGAAGTAGGAGTTGGGATCTTGGAATGCGGTGTGTCGAAAGGTGAGAAAACGTTGCACATACCACTCCTCGATAGCTGATTCTTGGGCGTCCAAATAGATTGAGAAGTCGAAGAAATCGGAGACGAAGGTGCGCACATTGCGCTGAGCGCCCTCTGGAATCTGTAGAACGTTCAGCCCCTCCAATATCACGATGTCCGGCTGCCGAATCACCACCTCCTGATCGGGCAGGATGTCGTAGAGGAGGTGGGAGTAGCTGGGGCCTCTGACCTCGGCGACTCCGGACTTCAGCTCCGAGAGCATCCGAATCAAGTTGTGTAGGTCGTAGCTTTCCGGGAATCCCTTGCGATGCATCAGCTGCCTAGCTGCCAAAGCTCGATTGGGGTAGAGGAAGCCATCAGTAGTAATCAGATCCACCTGGGGGTGGTTGGGCCAGCGGGAGAGGAGGGCGCGGAGGATGCGGGCGAAGGTACTCTTGCCGACTGCCACACTCCCGGCCACCCCGATCACGTAGGGAACCGCTCTAGCCGGTTTCCCGAGGAAGAGATCAGCCACCACGTGCAACCCCTGGGCTGCCCCTACGCAGAGGTTGAGCAGCCGGGAGAGGGGAAGATAGATGTCGCGTACCTCACTGAGTGAGACGTAATCGTTGGTCCCGCGCAGCCCTTCCAGCTCCTCATCGGTGAGAGTGAGCGGAGTCGCTGCTCGCAGCCGGGCCCACTCTGAGCGGCTGAATCGATCATAGGCATTGGGCAGCTGCTCAACCGCGGCTGGTTCGATCATCTACGTAGGGGCTAGGCTTGCCTTGCCCGATAAGATTGGGCGTCTACCGAATGGGCCACTTGACGCTCAGGATTCCCGGTCAGAGCCTCCCGTACCTGAGCTGCCAGCCCCTCGGCATCAAGCCGATTTTCAGCTAGGATTTCGGGCGCCGTGGCGTGGGGCAGGAAGCGGTGGGGCAGGGCGGCAATTCGTACCTTGCCGGCCAGGCCGTGGGGAGCGAGCGCTTCCAGCACTGCACCGCCGAAGCCGCCTCGCTCGGTGTTGTCCTCGGCAGTGAGCAGGAGGGGGTATTGCGCTGCCCAGCTCTTCAGACGGGAATCGAGAGGGTTCAGCCAGCGAGCGTTTATCACGCCGCAGGAGAGGCCCTCGCTGGCCAGTAGCTCAGCTGTTTTAAGGGCCGTTGAAACCATCTTGCCGATGGCCAGGATAACCACGTCCCTCCCTTTCCGCAGCTCCTCCCACTCTCCCACCGGAAGCGATTGGATCGGTAGTTCAGGGGCAGTAGGGGTGGCGCCGCGGGGGAAGCGGATGGCCACCGGCCCATCCTGACCGAGGGCTGTCTCCAACAGGCCGCTGAGTTCGGTGGCATCGGCCGGGGCACAAACCTTGAGTCCGGGAATCAGGCGGAGATAGCTGAGATCGAAGATGCCGTGGTGAGAGGGTCCATCTGGTCCGGTGACCCCGGCGCGGTCAACCACAAACACCACCGGAAGGCGGTGGAGGGCGACATCCATCATCAGCTGGTCGAAGGCTCTCTGAAGGAAAGTTGAGTAGATGCAGACCACCGGGCGGTGGCCGCCCAGGGCCAATCCGGCGGCGAAGGTGACAGCATGCTGTTCACAGATTCCGACATCGAAGCAGCGCTCGGGGAATTCAGCGGCGAAGTCAAGCAGGCCGGTGGAGGAAGTCATGGCAGCGGTAATCGCCACCACCTCAGGATGGCGGGTGGCGGCCGAGAGAAGGGCCTGGCCAAAGACCTCGCTCCAGGCGGGCAGCGCGGGCAGCGCGGGCAGCGCTGGGCGGCTCAGCGGATCGAAGTGGGCGCTTACCTGATGCAGCTTATCCACCTGGTCTTCGATCGCCGGTGGGTAGCCGCGGCCCTTCTCGGTTACTACATGGATGACCGAGGGTAGGTGACGCTGCCCCGCCAGCCTGAAGAGCTCCTCCAGGGTGGCGGTGTCGTGTCCATCGACTGGGCCGACGTAGGTCAGTCCCAGGCTGGTGAAGATGCTCGTCGGTTGGACCAGCTGCTTGACCGACTCTTTTACCCTGCGCACCGCCTCGTGGGCCTGGGCCCCGACCCCGGGCAGCTCTTTCAGCCGGTAGTCGACCTCCCCCTTCAGCCGCTCATAGCGGGGATCGAGGCGGAGTTGGGAGAGGTGTTGGGCGAGGCCGCCGACGGTGGGGGCGTAGGAACGACCGTTGTCGTTGAGCACGATGATCAGATTAGGTGGCTGGAGATGAGCGATTTGATTCAGCGCCTCGTAGGCCATTCCTCCGGTCAATGCCCCGTCACCAATCACCGCCACCACCTGGCCTTTCTCGCCGCGTCGCAGTTTTGCCTCGGCGAGGCCAAGGGCGTAGGAGAGGGAGGTCGAGGCGTGGCTGTTTTCGACGATGTCATGGAGGCTCTCGCTGCGTGAGGGATAGCCGGAGAGGCCGCCGGGCTGCCGGAGGGTATCGAACGCTCCCGCCCGGCCGGTTAGCAGCTTGTGCACGTAAGCTTGATGGCCGACATCCCAGATTAGAGTGTCCCTGGGGCTCTCGAAAACCCGATGCAGGGCGAGAGTCAGCTCGACCACTCCCAAATTGGGCGAGAGGTGTCCGCCGGATTGGGCTACCTTCTCGATCAGGAACTGGCGGATCTCGCCGGCCAACTCCTCCAGCTGGGTGAAATCCAGCGGTCGAAGATCTTTTGGAGAGTGGATGGATTCAAGCACAGTTAACTTTCAAGGTTAACGCGCTTCTCGGTTGCCACGTCCGACTCAAATCAAATTTTCGTTATTTGTTCTCGTAGCTGTTCCGAATCAGCAGTGGGCTGGAGGCAGGTGGTGCCGATGCAGACCACGGCCTCAGAGCTGGTCGAATGCTCGATTATAGTGTAGGGATTTGCGCGAAGTGCCGCTCGGGCCAGGGTAGGAGAGCCGGTGGTGACCTTAACCGGGGGCCGGAGCAGGCGATCAGCTGCCCGAGCCAGAGTCGCGGCGGCGAGACTGGAGTGGTGGGATTGGCCGACCACCGCGGCCAGGGCTCGCCGGGCGCGATCAATCAACGGGGCGGCGGGGTTGGCACTTAAAACATCAAGCTGCCAGAGAGCGATTGCGACGTTGGCATTCTCAGCCAGCGGTTTGACCGGGTCGGCCAGCCGGCCGAGGCGATCGCGTCCGGCATGGTCAAAGTAGCCGCCCAACTCGGGGTCGGCATACTGTCGCTCCAACAATTCGGCCAGTTGGAGGGCTTGCCCTCTCCAATGTTCACCCAGGCCGTGGCTGAAGGCGGCAGTGGCGGCGCGAAGAGCCCACAGCTGATCAGCCAGCTGACCATCGACTTGGTTCGTATGTTGCATGCCCTCGGTGGAGGAGAAGAAGTCGACGAAGAGGTGGTCGAGCAGGGCTTCTGCTCGCTCCTTGAGCCGAGGCCGATCGCAGAGTAGGCTGGCTTCCAGGTAGGCAGTCGCCAGCTGGCAGTTCCAGCTGGCGTAGATGCGCCGATCAACCGGCGGCAGCGCCAGCGATTGCCGCTCCTCTCGTCCCAGTGAGTAGTATTCTTCATCGGCATCCTGGCTGCCTCCGTAGAGACCGGTGGCGGGATCGAGCAGGGTGCCGCCCAGGTAGCGAACGGTGTCGTCCAAGATGGCGACCTCGCCGGTGAGGGCCAGGATGGAGATCAGTCCGGCGTGATCCTCGAGCATCTTCTCGAAGTGAGGCACGCTCCAATCGGCGGCGGTTGAGTAACGGAAAAAACCGCCTTCGACGTGGTCGTACATCCCCCCTCCGGCCATCTGGCGAAGGCTGTGGCGGGCCATCTCCATCAGCTCGGGCTGTTTTCGCACGATGGACTGCTCGGCCAGGAAGAGGAGGGCATCGGGATGCGGGAATTTGGGCGCGTCACCGAATCCTCCGTTGATTGGATCATAGGCTCTAACTGTTGTATCTAGAGTTTGGTCGATTATGGAGCTGTCAATCTCTCCTACGCTCTTGAGAA
Organism: Candidatus Dormibacteraceae bacterium; assembly: GCA_050734895.1. Taxonomy (GTDB): domain Bacteria; phylum Chloroflexota; class Dormibacteria; order Dormibacterales; family Dormibacteraceae; genus JBOHUW01. The sequence continues at coordinate 4,508 of JBOHUW010000159.1, forward strand.
TCAGCTTTTGGGCGTGCTGGCGGTTGGCGGCGGCGCGCTCGACGATCAGTTGACGCTGGTCAGACCAGGCTTCAAGTACCCGATTGATCAAGTTCAGCAGCTCGGCGGCGGGCAGGTAGGTGCCACCGGCGAGGATATCGCCCTCCGGGGTCAGGAGGGCAGTAGTCGGCCAGCCGCCGAGGTTGTAACGCTGATTGATATCCGGCCGGAGGTCGTTGTCAACGCGAATGGCCACCAGTTGCCGATTGATCAGCTCGATTACCGCTGGATCGGAGTAGGTGGTCTCATCCATGACG
>JBOHUW010000160.1:0-4774 GCA_050734895.1 Candidatus Dormibacteraceae bacterium
GTTATAACCTTGGTCCGGTGGGATGATAACGCGGGAGACCCACCCCATCGGGCGGCGATCCAGAAAGCATGTAATGCGGGAATCGACCTCTTCCTAGCCACCGCCCGTGATGCCCGCCCGGCCACCGACCGTGAACTACGTGAGGTGGCCCAGCTGGGCATACTCCAGGCTCGAAGCGCTCAATCGGTAGAGCCGGTCCTGGGAGCCTATCGAATTGCCGCCCGCATCGCCTGGGATGCCATTCTGGACGCTTGGCGGGGGCATCCGGATACCGGTCCGGAAGCCCTTATGGTGACTGCCAACTACGTCTTCTCGGCGCTCGACCAGGTCGCTTTCCAGGTCACCAAGACCTATCTGCACGCCCGAGAGCAGCATATGCTTCGCGGTACGCGGGCCCGCACCCGTCTCTTTCACGCCTTGATCAGTGAAACCTTCGAGAGTGAATTAGAGGTGAAAAAGCAGGCCCTGGCCAACAACTTGAGCTTGGCCGACAGCTATGTCGCCGTGGTCATCAAGGGGGAAGAGCCGATTCAAGAGGTGGCCCAAACTCTCCATCTCCCTCCGCACGGCCTAGCCGAGACCACTGACACCCACACTCTGGTTGCCCTCTGGCCGACTGGAGAGGCCGAGCTGACCCGACGGATCACCAACCAACTTATCGCCCTGGGTCAAGAAGGCTACCGGCTGCGTGGCGGTCTGGGGGGAAATCACTCCGGTCTACGGGGCATCTCTCGCTCTTATCTGGAGGCACATCAGGCGGTGGAAGTCGGTCGCAAACTTGCTCCGGAGGCAATCGTGCATCAGTATGACGAAGTCGCGCCCTACCTGGTATTGGCCCAGAATCCATTGGTCATCGAACGTTACGTTGACCATGTCATGGGCCGCCTCCTCCGCGCGGATAGCAAGGGCATCCTCCTCCCCACCCTCGAAGCCCTGCTTGGCCAAGGCTCGATCAAGGGAGCGGCCGCAACCCTGCAGCTGCACCGCCATACCGTGCTCTATCGGCTGGAGCGGATCGGCGAACTGCTTGGCGGAAGCCTCGACGAGCCGGCGGTTCGGCAACGGCTGCAGCTGGCGATTAGCTTGCGACAGCTGTTGTAGGTAATTAATCCCGGGCGAATCGACACCAAGTCTAAACCCACCACGCAATTTTCCACTCTTAACCGATCCCCCGGCCGAACTCGGGGCGGTAGTCTGGCAGTTGCAATGTCATATTCAGAACAATCGAGGGTGGTGGTCACCGGGCTCGGCATGATCACCCCAATCGGCCACTCTGCCGAGGAGGTGTGGTCGAGTTTGGAATTCGGCCGATCAGGAGTCGGTCCGATCACCCGCTTCGACACCACCACTTACAACAGTAAAATCGCTGCCGAAGTTAAGGACTTTGATCCCACTGCATACATGGATCGGAAGACCGCTCACCATATCGGTCGCTACTGTCAGTTCGCCCTCGCCGCCAGCCGGCAGGCGTTGGCCATCGCTAAGCTGGAACCGAAAAATTACGATCCGGACGACGTCGGAGTCATCATCGCCTCCGGAATCGGCGGTATGGAGGAGATCGAGAAAAACCACACTTCGCTATTGCAGAAGGGAGTGCGGCGGGTTTCTCCCTTCACCGTTCCGATGATGATCGCCGATATGGCTTCAGGCATCGTTGCCATGCAGACCCAGGCGGGAGGGCCTAACTACGCTCTGGTCAGCGCCTGTGCCTCCTCCGGCCATGCTATCGGAGAGGCCGCGGAGATCATCCGCCGAGGTGATGCCAAGGCGATGATTACCGGAGGGGCTGAAGCCACCATAACTCCTCTGACCATGGGGGCCTTCTGCCAGATCAAAGCGGTCAGCGAGCGCAACGCCGAACCCACCCGAGCCTGTCGACCATTCGATCTGGAGCGTGACGGGTTCGTGATGGGCGAGGGGGCGGTGGTGCTAGTGCTGGAAGAGTTGGAGTTTGCTCGCCAGCGGGGAGCCCAGCCACTTGCCGAGGTGTTGGGATACGGAGCCTCTGCTGATATGTACCACTACACCGCACCGCACCCCGAGGGCGCCGGCAACATTCGGGCGATGCGTAAAGCGCTCAAAAAGGCCGACCTTCGCCCTGACCAGATCGATTACATCAACGCTCACGGTACGGCGACCAAGCTCGGTGATATCGCCGAAACCAAGGGCATCAAAGCGGTCTTCGGTGAACACGCCCACAAGTTGGCGGTGAGCTCAACCAAATCGGTTCATGCTCACCTCATCGGGGCAGCCGGGGCGATGGAAGCCTCGGCCTGCATCATGGCTATGCAAAAAAGCATTCTGCCCCCAACCATTAACCTGGAGAATCCCGACCCGGAGTGTGATCTGGATTACGTGCCCAACCAGGCGAGAGCGGCTGAAATCAACGTTTCGCTCTCCAACTCATTCGGTTTCGGAGGCCATAATGTCTCCCTCATCCTAGCCCGTCCAGATTTCATCTCAATACGTAGGGGCTAGGCTTGCCTCGCCCGATTAAAAAAGTCGTCGACCCGATTAAAGACGAGTCACTCTCGTCCGAATATAAGGAAGTTTGCCATATGCCCGAAAAGCTCGATTTCAGAACCCTGCAGGAGGTAGCCGCGGAGATCTTGGGAGTCGACACCGACCAAGTTCAGCTCAACGTCAGCTTCCAACGCGACCTCGCCGCCGACTCTCTCGACCTGGTTGAGCTGATCTCCGTGATTGAGGACAAATACGATGTCGAATTGCCCGAGGAGGAGCTAGAAAACATGAAGAATGTGGGCGATCTATGGAAGTTCCTCACCGAGGCCCGCGGAGAGTAGGTCTTGGTTCAACCACTCAGCTCGGCACCCCGAGTGCGCTCTGATTCACTCCCTCTGCGCAGCTTCCGCGGGAGCGGTCAACCGACGGCCATCGTGGGCCTGGGAAGCTGCATTCCGGAGAAGGTATTGACCAACTTCGATCTGGAGAAGATGGTGGACACTTCGGATCAGTGGATTCGGGAGCGAACCGGAATCGAGCGGCGACATATCGCTGAACCGGGAACTCCGACCTTTGAGCTGGCCACCACGGCGGCCCGGCAGGCCCTGGACCACGCCAACCTCTCGGCTCAGGAGTTGGATCTGATTTTGGTTGCTACCTCTTCCCCGGACAGCCCCTTCACCTCGATTGCCTGTCGAGTACAGGAGCAGTTGGGAGCCCCTGGCGCCCCCGCCTTCGATCTGCTGGCAGCCTGCAGCGGCTTCGTCTATGCTCTCTCGGTGGCCGAAACTTACATCGCCAGCGGTCGCTACAAAAATGTCCTGGTAATCGGCGCCGAAGTACTCTCACGGCTCATCGATTGGACTGATCGTTCCACCTGCGTGATCTTCTCGGATGGCGCCGGGGCAGCTATCCTGCGCCCGGCATCTCGGGGAGCTGGGTTTATAAGTTGGTGTTTGGGGGCCGACGGGCGAGGCTACCACCAAATTACCTGTGGCAATCCGGAGCGGGGAGGCTACAACTCCGGAGAGGGACCCCCTAAAATCGCCATGAAGGGACCGGATGTTTTCAAGTTTGCCACCGACATTCTCATCCGCCAGGCCTACGCGGTAGCCATCGCTGCCAACATGGATCCCTCCGAGATCGATCTCTGGGTTCCACATCAGGCCAACCGCCGGATTATCGAAGCTGCAGCGCGGCGAGTCGGCTTACCGATGGAGCGGGTAATGCTGAACATTCAGGAGTACGGCAATAACTCCACCGCCAGCATCCCACTCGCCCTCCATCAAGCCCAGCAGAGTGGACGGCTCAAGGCGGGCGACAAGGTGCTTCTGGCCGGCTTCGGTGCCGGCCTCACCTGGAGTTCCTGTCTTCTGGAGTGGGAGTTGTAGGTGGGCTATCTCGATCAGAATACTAGAGTTAACATAGTTAAGCTAAACTTATTAACTCTAGCCAGAAGTGCCCTGTGATCCCTAAACCGGTAGATGTCTTCGATCGCCAATCCGAGTGGACCGATCTGGGGAATTTGTAGTCACGGATTTGCCTGGGTTGCGGCAGGAACCTCCATCGCCTTCCTCGGTGAAGCCAAATCACGAACCCGCAGGCCAAGCATAGCCGAACTCCGCCGGCTCGAACATATTCGGGATCTGTTAACCAACTCTGGACACGATGCCAGCCGGGCCATCCTTGGTCTTTTCAGCACTACTGGTTTCACTGCTGAGCTAGCCACCGTTGCGGCCGATCGCCGAGATCAAATCCTGCTCATCGAGATTGAGCACCTCTACGACAAATAAGCCAGTCCACACTACCCTCACCTCCACAATGTGCAGATAGAGTTGATTGGGTATGATGCGAACGGTGGCACGAGCCAAGCGGAAAATCAGGATATTACACCACCTGCCGACAATTATCACGCTTATCTGCGTAGCCGGTCTAACCGTGGTTACCTCTCATACCGTGCTGAGCTTCAACCGCGTCCATGATGCTCGAGAGCTGCTCGTCTGGTATGGAATCGCCTGGGGGATTTTCGTTATGGCGGTGGCCATCATCCATTTTGTACCATTCCGCACCGCGATAGTGATAATCGTGCTGGGTGGATTAGCCTTGGGTTTGGTCTCCCTCTTGAAGCCACCCCAGACCAGCACCGATTCCGCCCGGTACGCCTGGGACGGCATCGTTGCTAAATCTGGACGTTCGCCATATAACTATGTCCCCTCCGATAGCAAGTTGACCCAACTCCGCCCAGATTGGCTCTTTCCTGCGGTTTTACATCCAGAAGGGAACTACCCGAATGCGCCGTTGAGATGCCCTG
>JBOHUW010000161.1:0-4760 GCA_050734895.1 Candidatus Dormibacteraceae bacterium
GAGCAGGGCCAGGCTCTGATTGTCTATCCAGAGGGAGTTCGGAATTCCGATGGTCGCCTGACTAGAGCCGAGGCGGGGGCTGGATTCCTGGCTCGTCTAAATGAGACCGCGGTTCAGCCGCTGGCGCTGGTGGGTAGTGAACGCTGTTTGCCGAAAGGGGCCTGGTGGCCGCGGCGACACCCAGTTGAGATGCGCTGGGGCACTCCACTGCGAATAAATCAGCGCCTGCCAGGGGGGGGACGAGTAACCAATCAGGCGGCGGCGGATGCGATCATGCTGGCTATTGCTACTATGCTGCCGCCAGAGATGCGGGGCGTTTATCAAAATCTCGAAGAGTGGGAGCAGCGGCTAACCGGGGTGGCCTCGCCGCTCTCTACCGAGCTGGCAAACTAAGGTTCAGTAATGGAATACGTTGCCCTTGATTTCGAGACTACTGGCCTGGAGCCGGCGAGCGACCGAGTGATCGAGGTGGGGGCGGTGTCTTTCACTCCAGAGGAGGTCTTTGGGACACTCAGCCGGCTGGCCAATCCGGGACGATCAGTGCCTATCCAGGTGCTCCGGCTGACCGGAATTCAGCGGGCCGAGTTGGACGTTGCCGCTCCCTGGGAGGAGGTATTGCTGGAGCTGGCCGATTTTCTCTCCGGGCGTCAGCTGGTGGGGCATGGCACCCGATTGGAGGTTGGCTTCCTCAAAGCCGCCGGGTTGCTGCCCGAGGGGGCGGAGTTTCTTGATACCCTCGATCTGGCTCGGATCCTGCTACCTCATGCGAGTAGCTACAGCCTGCCCCTCCTGGTTGGTGAACTGGGTCTAAATCAGCCGAGAGCCCACCGCGCGCTAGATGATGCCGATGCTACCCGTCAGCTCCTGCTTTACCTGGGCGCCGAGGCCGCCCGGCTCTCCCCGAAGTTGGCCGCGGCGCTGTTGGCGATAGTCCAGCCCTACAGTTGGCCGCTCGCCGACTTCTTCCGCTGGGCGTTGCGAGAGACCCCAGCTTCAACCGACCGGCCGCCTCCCGAGGGAGCGCGATCTTCAAGCAAATCTGTCTTGGCATCTCCAGCGACGATTCCAGACGATCCCGAGCAGCTGGTCGAATTGATCGGTCCCAGCGGTCCGCTGGCCCGGGCACTGCCCGGCTATGAGCAGCGGGCCGGCCAGGTGGAGATGTTGCGCGCGGTCGCCCAGATCATGCAGCGCGGCGGCACCTTGGTGGTTGAGGCGGGGACCGGCACCGGTAAGAGCTTGGCCTATCTCATCCCGGCTGCGGCTCGAGCTAGAGCGAGTGGGGAGCGGGTGGTGGTGACCACCCACACCCACACCCTGCAGGAGCAGCTGATGGAGAAGGATATCCCTTGGCTGCAGGCTTGGCTGCCCTTCAATTTTCAGGTTGCACTGCTTAAGGGGCGGAGTAACTACCTCTCGCTGCGACGCTGGCGGCATTACCTAGATGAACCCTGCCGGGAGGTGGAGGAGCTTGGCTTTCGGCTGAAGATTTTGCTTTGGCTGAGTCGGACCGAGAGTGGCGATCGCGCCGAACTGCGCCTTCAGGGGAAGGAGTTCGGTTACTGGAGCCAGGTCGCCTCCGATCCGCTGGACTGTATTGGGGTGCACTGCCACAGTGGAAACTGCTTCGTCCATCGGGCCCGAGAGCAGGCCGAGCAGGCGGATGTGGTGGTGGTCAATCATGCCCTGCTGATGGCCGATGCGGCGGCGGAAGGTGGCCTGCTGCCCTCCTTCGAACACCTGGTGGTGGATGAGGCGCATCACCTGGAAGCGGCGGCGACCGAGGGGTTGCGACGAGAGCTGGAGGAGGGCGGGCTGGTGGGTCGGTTGGAGCGGCTGGTTAGCTCGGGCCGGTCGGTTGGCCTACTCTCCAACCTCCTTCGGCAGGGCCGGCTAGACGACTCCGGTCAGGCCCTGAGCGAGGCCGAGAAGTTGGCTCCTCGGAGCCATCAGTTGGCTGTTGCTCTCTTTGCCGCCACGGCGACCTGGGTGAAGGTGATGCTGCGGGCGGAGGGCGGAGGGGATAACCTCCGCCTGACCCCTCGGCTGCGGGAGAATGCCAAGTGGGCCGAGCTGACCGCGGCGGCGGTGGATACCTGCACGGCGCTGGCTGCCCTCTGTGCCGAACTGCGACGCGCCACCTCGCTCTCCCGAGAGTGGATGGGGGGTGAGGCCCCGGATCAGCGGCTTCGCGAATTGGAGATTATTCGTGGTCAGCTGGAGGAGGATGAGCTGCTGCTGCGCGAGCTCTTCAATCAGCCCTCCGAGGGGTATGTCTACTGGTTCCAACTGACCAGGAATGGTACGGTGGGCCTCCGCTCGGCCCCGATCGAGGTCGGCCCGCTGATTCAGGAGCAGATTCTGAGCCCCCGATCGAGCGTGGTACTCACCTCGGCCAGCCTCTCGATCGCCGGCCGCTTTGACTTCTTTCGACACCGCTCGGGTATTTCTGAGACTGCTCACTGCCTGGCCGTCAGCTCGCCCTTTGATTACCTCAAACAGGCGCTGATTTGTCTGCCCACCGATATGCCCGATCCTTCGGCGGGAGATTTTGAGCCTCGCCTGGGGGCGGTGATCGCCGACGTAGCCGGTCGTCTGGTCGGTCGGACCTTGGTGCTCTTCACCTCGCATCGACAGCTGCGCGATGTTTATGAGGAGTTGAAACAGCGCCGTGATCTGGACGATGTGTTGATTCTCGGTCAGGGGTTGGACGGACCGCGCGGCCATCTGCTCTCGACCTTTCGCGCGGCGTCGAGGAGTGTGCTCCTGGGGACGACCAGCTTCTGGGAGGGGATTGATCTGCCCGGTGACCAACTCTCCTGCGTGATGGTGGTCCGCCTGCCCTTTCCGGTACCCTCCGAGCCGGTTTACGCGGCGCGGGCGGAGCGGTTGCGTGATTCTTTTTCCCAATACGCCCTTCCGCTGGCGGTGCTCCGCCTGAAGCAAGGTTTTGGTCGCCTGATCCGCCGAGGTGATGATCGCGGGGCGGTGGTGATTCTGGATGGCCGAATCCTCGGTCGAGGCTACGGCCGGACCTTCCTGGAAGCCCTACCCCCGGCTTCCCGCTCGATCGGTCCGGCGGTACAGATCGGAGCGGAGATCGAGCGCTGGATGGCGATGGCGGTTGAACATTCCTAGGCCAAAGCCTCCACGACGATGAATAACTGTGAATTCCAAGCGCTGCATCACTGCATCATGCTGATATGATTTAATGCATGCGAACCACAGCTTCATTCGATCCAGATGTCTCGGTGCTGATCGACAGCTACATGGCACGAACTAAGAAACGCTTCAAGGAGGCCCTGAATGACCTTGTCCGAGCTGGATACTCAAGGCTCGAGGTTGCAAAGGAGCCTCGGAGTGGGACATTTTGCACTCCGACTTTTAATCTTGGAGAGCCACGCATCGACATAACCAATTACAGCGAAGCGCTGTCGTTGGTCGAGGGCCCAGCACATCGATGATCCTGCTGGATGTGAATATTCTCGTCAATGCGATCAATAGTGAGGGGAGTGATTCTGATCTGATTAAGAGCTGGTTGGACGCGCGTCTCAGAGGAATCGAACGGGTGGGCATGCCGTGGCATACTATTCTTGGCTTTGCTCGAATCGTCACGCACCCGAGAATATTCGCGCATCCTGTTTCGATTCCAAAGGCATGGGAGACGATCGAATTATGGCTCTCTTGTCCCAATGTCTGGATACCGATGCCAACTGAACGCCATCTGGAGGTGCTGAGAACACTGCTACCGTCTGTTACGAAGTCAGAGTTGGTCCCGGACGCTCATTTGGCCGCACTCGCAATTGAACATGGTCTTTCGCTGGCTACTTCCGATCGAGGCTTCAGTCGGTTTTCCGGTTTGCGTATTGTGGATCCGCTTGCAATCGCCGGTTCTTAACCACTGCACTTGAGCGCCTCGATAAGCTGGAAAGTGTAGCTATCAGCGGATTTTTGACTGGCTGCTCCCCCCGCGTTGTGGGGGATGCCGGACATTGGGTGGGTGGCTCTGTCAACTCTGTGCCGAGCAGATTCATCCCCTGCGCCAGCCATTTTGCCGCCGCTGCGGTCGGGAATTGGAGTTTGTTAACCAGCCCTGCAGCTGTAGGCATCATCTTCGCTCCCTCTCCCGCCTTCGCTCGGCCGCGCTTTACCAGGGATCGCTGGAGCGAGCAATACATCGATTCAAATATGAAGGCTGGCGCTCCTTGGCTCCCGTCTTGGCCGGCTTACTGACGGAGCAGTTGACGGAACAAGTCGACCCGGGCACGGCGATATTATCGGTCCCTCTCCATCGCCGTCGGCAGCGCCAGCGCGGCTACAATCAGGCTCAGCTGCTAGCTGATGAGCTGGGCTGCCGGCTGCATTTGAAGGCAGTCAAGGGACGCCTCCTCCGGCTTCGCGATACGCCCGCGCAGGTTGGATTGGATCGATTGGCTCGAAGATCAAACGTGAGCGGGGCTTTCGAGTGGCACGGAACGTTGCTACAAAACCAGTCGCTGCTGTTGATTGATGACGTGGCTACCACCGGGGCCACACTAGAAGCCTGCGCCGGAGTTCTGCGGGCGGCCGGAGCCGGAAAGATCATTGGTTGGACGCTAGCCCGGGTCCAACTCTGAGTGCAACACCTCTATCCAGGTATTATCCAGTTGCAGATGGCAAACTCTTTTCTCCACGGTCTTTTTGATCCCAACCGCCGAGAGATCGGGCGGCACTTCCAAACCACCGCCGCGATCACTGAATTAGAAGCCGGACTTCAGCCG
>JBOHUW010000162.1:0-4754 GCA_050734895.1 Candidatus Dormibacteraceae bacterium
GTGCTGTTGCGTATGAACGACCTCTTCGAGCGTGACCGAAACCACTACCTTCGAGTCCAGGGCAAGGGATTAGGAGGTCAGGGTTTGGAGCGATTGGCCCCGATTAGCCCAGCCCTCTACCGCCGCCTCCTCAAGTACACCGAGAAAACCCGACCTGAAGAGAACAACTCAGATCGGATTTTTCTAAGCTTGCGCAAGGACCGTCGCAGCAATCAGCACGAACCTCTAACCCCCAGCGGAATCCTGCAAGTAATCAGGGACCTGGGCCGGTCGACCGGAATCCGCCGCAAAGTTTATCCTCACCTCTTCCGGCATTCGGCCGCCACTTGGATGCTCCAGCGGGGCGTTGACTCGCTGATGGTCGCTCAGATTCTCGGCCACAGCAGCCTTCAGATGATCCAGAAGACCTACTCCCACCTCACCCCAAGCGATGCTCACGCGGCGCTGATGATAGCTCTGCGATCGGAGGAGGGATAAATATGAGAGGTAGAGCTCTAGAGGTACTCGGCGAGGGAGAACCGCCGATCATCTCTCCATTCTTTTAGCCCAATCTGAGTGATACTCAGGTTACTTCGTTCCGGAGTCCGGAAAGATTTCGTTTTGGACCGCCCATTTTTCAGTTTGATTTGAACTCGAGGAGGGCGGCTTAACCGCGACCATCATATGGGACCGCCTCGACCGCCACGGCGCGTAACCGGACTTAATAACTATTGTTTGAATACTCCTTGAACTGATTCGTTATCTCTGCAGCCCGTTGATCTTTGGCTGCCCGCTCGCTCAGCAGTGCGTAGAGATTATTCAGACGGCTCATTGCCCATCTTGATTGAGCGTTGACGGCAGCGCTCAGAGCTTTGGAAGCGATCTCCGTTCCCTCCTCAAAGTTTCCCGTTTTCAGATAAACAGTGGCTACGTCGGACAAGCTAATGGGGTGAAGTGGAGAGGATGGTGAGGTAGCGCCCAATAGACGTCTGGCTATTGGCTCAGCATCGCTGTGCCGACCGAGATGGAGGTTTACATTCAGGGCAAAGCTATCCATTCGGGCTGGAGTGATCGGAGTGCTTTCACTAGTCCCTACATTTGGAGTTATGGTGGAGAAACGGTGGAAGCTTTTTTCTAAAAGTGGAAGGGCAGCCTGATCGTCACGTCGCGCCACCACCTCCGCTCGTGATGCCTCCAACCAGGTAGCAATAAGTGGGGACGAACTGGGGGTCATTTGTTCCATTCCCTGGCCAAGCATCCGCTCCGCCTCCAGGTTATTACCACCGCTGCTTGGCATGTAGCTCATATTCAGTAGACAAGCGGCCAGTACGGAGGGATCACCAGCCTCGTGGGAAGCTTTGATGGAGATGCGATAGAGTCGATGCGCTGCTTGTGGGTAACCATTGTCCCAAGCGACCCAGCCGCCCAGAGAAGCGATACGCCCAGTAGTCGTGATCAACCTTTGCCTCATTGAAGGCGGCATTGGTCTGTTCAAAATATCGGCAAGATGCCCTAGATGGGTATCTATATGGGGGAAAAGCTGAGCCGAGGAAATGCCTGTGTGGAGATTTTTAAGCGCAGCGGTCTCAGATTCCAGCGCAGCGACTGCCGTCTCGCCAATCCCATTCGAATTTCGTACGACCTTGGAAAGTCGCTCCCAATGGTCCGGATTAACTGAATAGGAATTAGTCAGGGCAGCGGCGGCAGCCGAACCGAGCATTATATTGCGGCGTTTCATGCTATCAAGTCTGACCCGTTTAAGCTGAAAAGTTCTAGTATCAGTTATGATATTATTCCTTGCCCTTTGACTAAACCCGAGTTGGTCTATCGAATTATTGTGTAGTTTGCGGAGCAAAAAAGCATGATGGGGGGCAGGCTGATACCCGCCGCACTCCCATCGGCTGATCGTCCGCTGGTCAATTTTGAGCTCACCGTAACCCTCGGCAATTGCCAGCTCGTAAAGGGCGTCAACCTCCTCGTCCTGCGTCCAACCTCTTTTTAAACGTGCCTCGCGAAGTTGATAATTGGGCTGATTTTTCGCCTTTTTCATATTGGTGCCTCGCCTATTACGTTAGTCTCGCCTATTAACCAAAAGTAATCTTTTGCAATGTTTTAATAATGCCATATTTTACTAAAGTTTCAAATTCACCTCTGGGTTACTCTCCCTTGCTCTACGCAGTCTTCCATCTGACTGGACGCACCCGGGCGTTCCTATTACAGCTCGAAGCCTTGGAAAAAGAATTCCGTCTGGTCGAGAATGATTCGAGAGCGGGAGTACTTCTCGATGCCATACGTCAAACCAAGGATCCTGAGCTGGGATTGGGCACAGTTGGGCATCTAGAGGTGGAAGCCACCAAGCTTCTGCGCAGTCTAACCGAAGGTGAATTGAAGTAGAGAATCGATGAAGTAGAAGTGAGTTCGGGTAGCTTTATCGCTGAGATAATTGGTTCTGGATTTAGACCGGGAGAAGGCCAGTCTAATACCATGCCCCTCGAATTTTGACCGACAACTGCTCGCTCATCTTCCCCGCCGATTCCAAACCTAAGACGCAGAATCCGCAGAATCCGCAGAATCCGCAGATTCCGCAGATTCCGCCCTTTTTGCGGATTCTGCGGATTCTGCGGATTGTGCGGCTAAGGGATTGATTTCAAAAACTGGAGCTGGGGGACGACCAGCCCGGGTCCTTGGTGGTTGAGGCCGCTGCCGTAGAAAATTGTGCCTCTCCAGGATCGCCAGGACCGGGTCCAACTCTTCTACTCGATCCTGCACCCTCCGTCGAAAGACATTGAAGCAATCCCTTCTAGAGAAGCAGGTCAGCCCCTGCTCCTCAATCCAGCGCAGAATTCGCCGCGCCAGGGCGAGGTGAGGGTCAGATTCCATCAGATCAAATGCAGCGAGGGCATGCGGGATCAGGTACTTTCCAATCGCCAGCGCCCCCTCCATATCGATCAGCTCCACCTGGCCTCCCCACTGCCCTCTGACGTTTCTCCCCAAATGCAGCTGAGCTGAGATTCTCGCTATCGCTCCGGCCAGCTTGCAGCCCCAGTAGGCGATATGCGAAAGCTCGCCCTGTTCTCCCAGCTTGGGCTCCAACTCATCACTGAAATCATCAAGCACCATCCTTGCCCCTTTGCTCAGGGTCAGCGTATGGAGCTGGGGCAGCTGCTCCAGATTCCTAGCCAACAGCCTGACCGCGGCCTCATACTCTCTGGCTATCTGCTCGGATACCGGAGGAGCCTGACTTCTTCTTCCCCCAACTCGGCTCTGCGGCAGCGAATAAAGGAATCTCGCCAAAAGTCCCCTACCCTCGAACCCCGGCTGATCAACAATCGACTGGATTACATCCGGTTGTACGGCCAAACCTATGGTTAGCGCTGGTTGCTCGACGCACTCGGAGGCCCTCCCCTTCCTATCCACCTGCAGTAGATCCCCAGAGTGCCCCTTCAGATAGACATCCAAGTTCGGCTGTCCGTTGGAGGCTCCATATCTACCGGCCATCTGACCGAAGATTCCACCCTCCGCACTTAAGACAGCAATCCTCCCTCGCTGCTCAGCCATCAAAGTGGCCAGCGATTCCGGAGTCGCGTCATCGGCGAAAAGCCGAAACTCCGCCGGAAAGATGGCGTCTTGCAGCTCGATAGCTGCTAAATCCACCTTCTCCAGCGACTGCTCACGCTGGTTCCCTTCTGCTTTGGCCGCGGCGTTCTGAGCTGCCTCCAGAGCCTTCTCGCATACTCGTCTTCTCGCTCTGGCCTTGGATAGTTCATGGCTTTTCTCGCTGACTATCTGCTTCGCAAACTCAACCAAGGGCTTGGCCATGGCCTTGACCGCAGCACTCTTTCTCTCTCCAGGGAGGGCGGCAACAATGGTATAGAGGTTTAGGGGCTCGCTCCAATCTGGTTTGATCTGAAGCTGCACTCTGCCTCCGGCCGCAACAGCGAGGACATCAAGAGCCAGCATTCCGGCTAGGTCGATGGGAGTCTGGAGAGCCTCGGAGAGGGCAGAGACGAACTCCGCTAGCCAGGGTGGCAGCGTGTAGGTGGGGAACTCGGGTAGCTGTTGGAGCATGCTGAGTGGAATGGGTGGCTCCCAGCTGGGAGTATTTCCTACCGATGCTCGCTCATGAAGGCGAGAGGAGAGTTCGATCACCTCGGCGGTTTCCAGCTGCTCATCATGACCGAGGCGCACCATCTCCAGACCGGCAGTAATCAGACGGCGCTTGGTGGCAAGGTCCTTGACGATGTGAGCATAGTGCTCTATGTTCGCTGCGGTGGGAGTCTGCTCTTGGAGGAGGGCAAGATGAGCTCGGCCGCCGACCCTATCTAGAATTCCCCGCTTCTCCAACTCAGTCGAGAGGGTGATGTGGTCTATGGGCCTTCCAGCATGGAATAGAGCGAGCGTTGCCTTGTAGATGTGGCTACCGTTCTCGCGGTAGAAATCCTCGGGCGTGAGGATATCGACGACCTTGCAGATCGCCGTCTTATCGAGCAAGATCGCCCCCAGGACGGAATCCTCCGCCTCCAGATCATGAGGCGGTATTGCCGCAGCTGCCGCAGCCGGGTGCGACATTATTGGTTTGCCCGCTCAGTAATCAGCCGTTCACGCAGTCGGCGACGGCCACCAGGACGAACTCGTGGGGTGGATTCTGGCAAATCCTGCTGTCTGCGCAACCGAGCGGCTTCGCGACAGGCTGGAGAGCAGAAATGAGCTCTCCGCCCTGGCCGTCCGAGCCTGGAGGGAGTCAACTTGACCCCGCACTGTCGACACTCGAATTC
>JBOHUW010000163.1:0-4751 GCA_050734895.1 Candidatus Dormibacteraceae bacterium
GCCCCATACTGCTTATCGAATCCCTCGCTGGCGAGGCGGTCACGTGCCTTATCAGTGACATCAACTACCACTTCTTGCTCCGCTAGATGGTGCGAAAGATTGACTAGCAACAGATCCACAATCTGACGCACCTGGGCTGGAGTCAGAGGCTTGAAGGTAATAATTGAATCCACTCGATTCAAGAACTCGGGACGGAACATCTTCTTCAGCTCCGCATCGATCTTCGACTTCATCGTCTTATGCCGGCGCTCACTATCCGCATCCTCAGAATCCAACGCCGGCTGGAAGCCCAATGCGGTCTGCGCCTGATTTATATCTCGCATACCCAGATTAGAGGTCATGATCACCAAGGTGTTGGCAAAGTTAACCACCTTTCCCTTGGCATCGGAGAGCCGCCCATCCTCCAAAATCTGCAATAGCATGTTGAAAACTTCTGGATGGGCCTTTTCCACCTCGTCTAGCAAAACCACTGAGTAGGGCTTACGCCGTACCGACTCGGTCAGCTGTCCGCCCTCCTCATAGCCCACATATCCCGGGGGGGAGCCCACCAAACGGGCCGTGGTATGACGCTCCATGAACTCCGACATGTCGAGCCGAATAAGCGAATCCTCGGAGTCAAACATGAATTCGGCTAGCGCCTTGGCCAACTCGGTCTTACCCACTCCGGTCGGTCCAAGAAAGATAAATGAACCGATCGGTCGCTTCGGATCCTTCAATCCCGCACGGGCTCGGCGAACTGCCTGGGAGATGATTGTGATCGCCTCGTTCTGACCGACCACTCGATGATGCAGCTCCTCCTCCATCCGAAGCAGACGCTGCGACTCCTCCTCCACTAGACGACGAACCGGTATCCCCGTCCAGGTAGCAACGATCGAAGCTATATGCTCTTCGTTGACCTCCGGGATGGTCTCTGCCAACCCTTCGCGCCAGATCGACTCCCGTTGAGCATATTTCTCCTTGATCTTCTTTTCCTGCTCCCGAACCAGCGCTGCCGCCTCATAATCCTGGTGGGCGATCGACTCCTCCTTCTGCGCCTGGAGCTTCTTGATCTCCTTCTGCAACTCCTTCAACTCTTCAGGGGTGGTGGTCAACCGCATCCGAACTCGTGCCGAAGCCTCATCCATCAGGTCAATCGCCTTGTCCGGAAGCGCCCGGTCGGAGACGTAGCGGTCACTCATGGTCACCGAGGCTCGCACTGCGGCCTCGGTGATATTCACCCGGTGGTGCTTCTCATAGAGGGCCTTGATGCCCTGCAGGATCTCCAGGGCCTGAACAGTGGATGGCTGCTCGACAAAGACCGGCTGGAAGCGTCGCTCCAATGCCGCGTCTCGTTCGATGTACTTCCGGTATTCGTTGAGGGTAGTTGCTCCAATACACTGAATTTCACCCCGAGCCAAAGCCGGCTTGAGAATATTGGCTGCGTCAATCGCCCCCTCGGCAGCACCGGCACCGACCAAGGTGTGAAGCTCATCGATAAAGAGCACCACCTCACGGGAAGAGCGAATCTCATCGAGAATCTTCTTCAACCGCTCCTCGAATTCACCGCGGTATTTGGTTCCGGCCACCAGAGCCCCCATGTCAAGGGTTAGGACTCGCTTCTGAAGCAGTGATTCGGGCACATTACCAAGCACGATTTGCTGGGCCAAGCCGTCGGCGATAGCCGTCTTACCTACCCCCGGCTCACCAATTAGGGCCGGGTTGTTCTTCGTCCGACGAGAGAGAATTTGAATCACTCGCTCGATCTCCATCTCCCGACCGATCACCGGATCAAGCTGATTCTTGCGGGCGAAATCGGTTAGGTCGCGGCCAAACTGATCGAGCAGCGGCGTCTTGGAGGGCTTCTTCGGGGCAGGTTCTGCCTCTTCTACGTTAGAGCCATGCAAGAGATGTTCGATCTCCGCCCGAACCTTCTCCAGGCTGGCGCCGAGATCTTCCAGGACATGAGCCGCGATTCCCTCACCCTCGATCAGCAAGCCAAGCAGGAGGTGCTCGGTACCCACATAGTTATGACCCATCCGTCGGGCTTCCTCGAAGGAGATCTCAATCACCTTCTTCACCCGGGAGGTGGGAATGATCTGCTGGATGATTATCCGTTCGTTGCGACCCAATACGGATTCAATGGTCTGACGAACCTTGCTAATCTCAACCCCCAAGTTGTTGAGCACCTTGGCCGCCAGGCCTTCACCCTCTCGCAGCAACCCCAACAGGAGATGCTCCGTCCCGATATAGCTATGATGCGAGCGTTCGGCTTCCTCTTGGGCAAGAGTTAATACCTTCTTGGCTCGCTCTGTAAAGCGTTCGAAGGGGTATGTCAAGTAGGCTTCCTCCTCAAACTCATATTAACGGACTAAAGGTGGAAACACCTCCTTCCATAATCACCAACCTAGCCGAGAGTTGGAGTCAACTCTCGGCTCCTAACTATAACGTTCGCCTTCAACCAAAGATTTCAACCGCCAAATTCCCAGCGATCACCAGGCGCCCCGCGGAGCCGGATTCCCGGTCCGTCAGACACCTGCTTCAAACTGAGCGAAACCCGTCGCCGGGCGGTATCGATACCGATCACTTTGACCTCTAGCTCCTGGCCAACTTGAATTACATCTTCAGTGCGCTCGACATGATCCCAACTCAGCTCAGAGATGTGAAGTAAGCCCTCGATCCCCTCTGCAAGCTGAAGAAAAGCGCCGTACTTCTTGGTTTTGGTCACCGTGGCGTTGACTATCGCACCAACTGGGGTACCCTCGACCAACTTCTCCCACGGATCCTGCTGGAGTTGGCGAAGGCTGAGCGAGATTCGGTTATGCTCCCGATCCAGCTTGATTACCTTAACCTCGACCTCGGTACCCACCTCGAGCACATCAGAGACCTTGTTAACCCGATCCCAGGAGAGTTCAGAGATGTGGATCAATCCATCGGCTCCACCGATATCGACAAAGGCTCCGTAGTTGGTGAGCCCAGAGACCACCCCGCGAATAGTATCTCCGACGTCCACCTGGGAGAAGAGATCCTCCCGTTTACGCGCTCGATCCTGCTCTTCGGCTACCTTCTGGCTAACTATAAGCCGATTCCGTTTTCGGTTAACCTCCAGGATTTTGATCGGAATCCGCGCTCCAACCATCTCCTCCAAATTGCCCGAGTGAGCTCGGCCGACCTGACTGGAGGGCAGGAAACCACGTAGGCCAAGCACATTAACTATCAAGCCACCCTTGTTCTGTTCGCGAACTTCGGCTTCCAAAGTTTCCTCCGCCTGACAGCGATCGGCGGCTTCCAACCAGGTCGTCTCCGCCTTCGCTCGCCGTAGACTGAGGACCACGTTGCCCTCCTCGTTTTCCGACTGCAAGATATAAACCTTCAGCTCATCTCCCGGCGAGAGTTCGCTATCCGGATCACCCCGAAAGCCAAGCTCCTTGCCAGAGATGACTCCCTCTGCCTTGAAGCCAATATCAACCAGAACTTCGTCGGCGTCCACCCGGACTACCACCCCATCAACTATGTCGCCGTGCTTCGGTGTGCCAAAGGCCTTCTCGTCAGAGAGGAGAAAGTCTGCCATGGTCATCTCCGAAGCCTCCTTCTCTTCGGTTATGACCGCTATATCGTCGGACAAATCAGTTGGCCCCCTTGGAATATTCTTTTCACCCTGAGGAGTGAGATCAAATCAAACTTGCGCCTCAAGGCGAAGAGCAATGATACCAGTTATCCGGCCACGGCAGAGCCCGGTACCCCCCCCAGAATTTCTTCCAACTCCTCCTTATCGAGTGTTTCCACCACCTTCAGGCGCTCAACTACCTTATCCATCTGCGATCTTTGCGCGATCAGCGTGGTTTTGGCCACCTCATAAGCGTCGAATATTATCGACCGGACCTCATCATCAATCACCGCGGCAATCTCTTCGGAGTAGTTCCTCTGTTCGCCCAGATCTCGCCCCAGAAAGACCAGCTCTTCCTTATGCCCCATCATCACCGTGCCTACCTTATCGCTCATGCCCCACTGGGTAACCATTCGACGAGCCAGGGTGGTCGCCTTCTGAATGTCGTTCTCGGCCCCACTGGTGACATCCTGGAAGACCAGCTCTTCGGCCACTCTCCCTCCCATGATGCCGGCAATCTGCTGGGTCAGCTCCTGCTTACTAACTAGATAACGATCCTCCTCAGGGAGGCTCATCGTCCAACCCAGGGCCATCCCTCGACTGATGATCGTCACCTTATGCACCGGATCGCAGAGCGGCAGGGTTCGCTGGACCAGAGCATGGCCAACCTCGTGATAGGCGATGATCTCTTTCTCCCGTTCAGAGATGCGCCGGCTCTTCCGCTCCGGTCCGGCGATCACTCGAGCAATCGACTCCTCGAACTCCGGCATCCCCAACGTCTTCTGATTCGCCCGAGCGGCCAGAATCGCCGCCTCGTTGATCAGATTGGAGAGATCGGCACCACTGAAGCCGGGAGTTTGGCGGGCCAGGACATCGAGATCGACGGTGGAATCCAACGGCTTGTTCCGAGCATGAACATCAAGAATCTGACGTCGCCCCCGAATATCCGGCCGATCCAGAGTTACGTGACGGTCAAAACGTCCAGGTCGAAGCAGGGCAGGATCGAGGACGTCAGGGCGGTTGGTTGCGGCGATGACGATGACATGAGTGTTGGTGTCAAAGCCGTCCATCTCCACCAGCAGCTGGTTGAGAGTTTGCTCCCGCTCGTCATGACCACCCACCAAGCCGGCTCCCCGCTGACGACCCACGGCATCGATCTCATCAACAA
>JBOHUW010000164.1:0-4745 GCA_050734895.1 Candidatus Dormibacteraceae bacterium
GCCCCACAACACCCTCTGATGGGCGGCATCGACTACTCCCCCAATCGTGATCGGCGCATATTGCTGAGTTTTAAAGAGAGCTTCCATAGCCGCGAACTTAACCGGTTCGGCAACATACAGAAAGCGAGCGCTAAAGTCCCCCCAAAGCCCGGTCAGGGCGACCGCTACACCGCCCAATCCCATACCCACCGCCAGTCCGCGACGATGGAGGGTATCGTGACGCCCACGCAGCATTCCGGCGGCATAGATGGCGGCGACCAGAAATCCGGTCACCGTATAGGCGGCAAAGAGCATGTGCGGATCTTCGGTCGGCACCGAGGGGTTGAACGCCGCCGCCAGCGGATCTACCTTGACCAGCTGACCGTGATCGAGTTGAAAGCCGCTGGGGGTGTTCATCCAGCCGTTGACCATCACCACAAAGAGGGCAGAGGCGGCTCCGCTGATTGCCAACGGCAGCGAACAAAGCCAGTGCTGGAGGGGGGTTAGTCGCTCCCAACCGTAGAGATAGAGGGCAAGGAAGATGGCTTCAATAAAGAAGGCAAACCCCTCCGCCGTAAAGGGAAATCCGACCAGGCTACCGCTGAAAGCCATAAACTTGGGCCAGAGCAACCCCAGCTCGAAAGAGAGAACAGTCCCCGAGACGGCGCCCACGGCAAAGAGGATAGCCAGCGCCTTACCCCATCGCCTAGCCAAGTCGAGCCACAGCTGATCATGGCGCCATCTTCCCAACCCCTCGACGATGACCAAAAGCAGCGGTAACCCAACCCCAATCGCGGCAAAGACGATGTGGAAGATGAGCGAGGTTCCCATCGTCGCGCGCGCCAGGGTTACGTTATCCATCTGACTACTATTAGTACCTCGATTGGGGAGATGGATCAACCGGGGATTTACCTATTTTTGAGTAGTTGATCCAACTTGAGTTGAGAGTGACTCCTCCCACTCGAGTAAAGCGTCGTGCAGCTGTCTACTATTTTTTGCTTTCGAAACGCTCTGGGGAGCAGGCGTTCCTACATGGCCATTGATTCGATTGACGACTTCCTTGATACTCGGACGATCCAACTCTCGATCGGTTTGATGGAGCTTCTCCAGAGCCGAGAGTACATGTTCAAAGATTTGCCTGGTATTTGCCCAGGCCCGCCGATGAATCCTCTCCGCTCGCTGCTTCCGAGCGCTCTGTAACATCTCTGAAATTGCTTCTGCATACATGACCCACACCTCTAAAATAATTTTATATTACAGCTAGAATATAATATAAACTCCACGCCAAGAGAAGAGGAAACTAAATTTTTTCCTTCCTCCTCTGCTCAATCCTCCCTGCCTGAATGCTCATACGGATATGATCAGCTGATGCCAAACTCTCGTTGGGTGAAAGCGTTATGGGTGGGGATGACCCTTCTGGTTTGGTTGGGAGTGCTGATGATCAGCGGCTGGCTGCTTGGGCACCTGACCAAGACAATCATTACCCTACTCTCGGCTGGCCTGATTGCCTTTGCGCTGACCCCACTGGTTTCCCTACTCGCCCGCTGGATACCACGCGTCTTGGCGATGGCCCTGGTCTATCTCCTTGCCTTCCTGGTGATTTTGGGCTTGTTGGGCATAGTTATCAGCACCGCCGCCGCACAAATTTCCGCTTTCGTCTCTAATCTTCCTCAATACGCATCGCTGACTCAACAGCTGGAACCCCAGCTACTTCAAATATTGAAACCCTTGGGAGTTACCACCATCCAGTTCAACGGGGTGGAGGCCGAGTTGGTTAGCCATCTTCAAAGCATCGGTACGGAGTTTGCCAGGCAGTCCTTCGACTTGGTCACCAGCGCCTTCAGCACGGTTATCGACGTCATACTGATCTTGATCCTCAGCGTCTATCTGACCTCAGATGGACATCGGGTGGCGGAGTGGCTGCGTCAACAAGAAGGCAGCTCCCGGCGGTGGGTTATCCTCGGAGTCAACACCATAAATCAGGTGATTGGCGGTTATATACGGGGAGTCCTGACTATGGCCACCATGGTTGGGGTATTAGTTGGGGTCGGCCTATCGGTAATGCAGGTTCCTTATGCCGTGCTACTCGGAGTCTTGGCCTTCTTCATGGAATTCGTTCCGGTGATCGGGGTGATCATCTCCGGGGTGGCTAGCGTTGCTATCGCGCTAACTCAAGGTTGGGTCAAAGGGCTGATCGTACTTATCTACTTCATCATCATTCATGTTCTGGAAGGTGATGTCGTGGGCCCTAGGATCATGGGTCGGGCCGTTGGCATCCATCCCGCGGTTGCCCTGATCGCATTGGTGGCGGGCACCGAGCTCTTCGGCATCTGGGGCGCACTCCTCGGTGCTCCCGCCGCCGGCTTGCTTCAGGTTCTCGTAGTAACCATCTGGAAGGAGCAGAGAGCTAATCGGTGAAGTTGGTGGTTTTGTCCGACACGCATGCACCTCAGCGCTGGAAGTCGTGCCCACCTCGAGTAGCCGAACATCTGCGGAGTGCAGATCTGATTTTGCACGCCGGCGATGTGTGTGTCGCTGGAGTACTCGATGAGCTGTCCGACTATGCGCCGGTGTACGCAGTGTGCGGCAACAATGACGGTTCCGATGTGATCGCATGGGGCGCACCGGAAACGGTAGAGCTGAACTTGAATGGGCTGCACGTGGCGATGATCCACGACACCGGTCAGGCAGCAGGACGTACCGACCGGATGCACCGCCGCTTCCCAAAGGCAGAGCTCATCATCTTTGGGCACTCCCACATCCCGGTTGACCAGCGTAGTGAGGGAGTGAGGCTCTTCAACCCCGGTTCGCCCACCGATCGACGACGCCAGCCGCACGGCACCCTGGGCCTATTGGACATAGATGACGGAAGGCTCGTCGAGGCGCGCATTGTTTCTATAGAGTGACTTGTGGTGTGGCGGCCATAGCCGCCACACCCAATATCAACTACTTAGCGGCAGGAGCATTCCAATCGACCAGTTGAACAATGACACCGTTGGGGTCTCTTACCTGAAACGCGCGCTCCCCCCACTCTTCAGCGGTCAGCGGCATGGTAATGGCGACCCCCTCGGCTCGCAGACGAGTCATCTCGCCTTCGAGATCGTCGACGACGAAAGCGAGGATCAACCCCGCCGCGTGATTATTACGCTGATCTTCGGGCAGCGACTTCAGACCTCGTCGCAAGAATATGATATTCATTCTGGCACCGTCACGAGTTAGGGATGCGAAGCCGTCAGCGGCCATCTCCTCACGAAAGCCGAAATGGGTGATCAAGAACTTGCTGGATGCAGTGACATCTTCGACATTGAGCGAAACGGCTGAGGAAGTGATTTTCATTGTGTCCTCCAAATTAGAATGGAATGTTTTTCCGTACGATGTACACTATACGATATACGGAAAAAATTGGGAGGTTTTTCATGACACACGACCGGAGCAGCGCTGGTGACCCCGCACGGACCTTGGAGCTTCTATGGCGCAATTCCAATGCCAAGGGCATTCAGCATGGCCCGCGTAAAAGCCTAACTGTGGATCGAATAGTCGCAGCGGCCATCGAGCTGGCAGACTTTGAAGGGTTACCGGTGGTGACGATGCGCCGAGTCGCTCAAGCGCTGGGAATCGCACCCATGTCGCTCTACACTTACGTTCCCGGCAAGGCGGAGTTGCTCGACCTGATGCTTGACTCGATCTATGCTCAAATGACACATACGGACCTATCCAATAAAGTCTGGCAGAAGAGAGTCGAAGCGCTCGCTCAAGAGAACCGGGACTTGTACCAACAGCACCCATGGGCTGCAGCGATCTCGACCAGCCGGCCGCCTCTGGGACCCGGCCTTATGGCCAAGTACGAACATGAACTTACGGCCTTCGCAGATCTCGGGCTGGATGACCTCGAAATGGATTCTGCTCTGACCTACCTGCTGAGCTTCGTCCAAGCCTCCGCGCGCTCGACTGCCGAAGCCTCCTCGGTCCAGCGGGATAGCATCATGAGCGATGAGCAGTGGTGGGCAGCAAACGCGCCTTTTCTGGCGCGCGTTTTCGATGAGAATAAATACCCCACCGCCACCCGCGTTGGTACCGCCGCCGGGGCAACGCACCGTGGCGCCTACAGCCCTATCCACGCCTACAAATTCGGGCTTCAACGCGTCATCGACGGCCTCCGCGTCTTCATAGAAGGCCGCAGCAATTAGCCACCCGCCGGATACATGGCCTCAGGAAACCATCCTCTGCATAGCTGGTGCCGGGGGGGGGACTCGAACCCCCACGGAGTTTCCTCCAACAGTGTTTGAGATGACTCAGGCCATCTCAAGTAGCTTGGGCCGAGAGGGTTTCAAGTTCTCGGCGAGCGTTTTCGGGTTGCCTTCAAAGGTTGCGTTGGTAGCCCTGTGCAACACGAATGCAACATCCCGTTTTCTGTCGCACGCATTACCAACTATTTGGAGCTCTTCTCTCCGGAATCGGTATCAGCTGCTGGAAGTGGGGATAAATTTCGATGAATAGCATCCCAGAAGCCAGCTCGTAGTTCATGGCGATCAGTCTCGCGTCCTTGAAGTGAACCTAGGTTTAGTTCAGCATACTGAAAAAGCTGGGCGTCTAGTACTCGGGGAATTTTGGGGGCCTGACTTATAAGTGATTCTTTCTCGTTAGCCGTAGCGGCAGCTAGCCAATTCGCTCCGAATTGGTATCCACTCTCACGAGGGCCGATTGAGGATATATTGCGGGCTGCCCCAGCCACCCCAGAAGACGCCTGTGTTGCTATCGGTCTTATG
>JBOHUW010000165.1:0-4732 GCA_050734895.1 Candidatus Dormibacteraceae bacterium
GGGCTGGCCGGCCGTCCTTGGGGTGTTGCTGATCCTGGCCGGTCTCGGCTGCATCGGCGCCGCGGCCCTCCAGAAGAAACAGGAAGCTTTTTAGAATCCCACTCCTCCCTATTCCCCCTCCCCCGTAAGGGGGAGGGCAGGGAAGGGGAGAATTCGCCTCGTCACCCCCAACCGGATTAACATGAAAAAATGTTGCGTACACTATTTGTCTTCCTTCTCCTAATCCTGTTCGGAGCAACTGTTATCTACGCTCTACAGAATCAGCATCAGTTGGCAATTCGCTTTGTCAACATCTCGATAACCGCTCCGGCCTGGGCCCCGACCGCGACCGCCGCTCTCGGAGTCCTAGCCCTCTGCCTTCTCTATGGCCTGGTCACCGGAACCGCCTGGCGAGTGCGCTACCACCGTCTACAAACAGAAGCCAAGGATCATCTGGTCGAGATCGAGGCCCTGAACCGCGAAAACCTTGATCTCCGCGAGGAGCTGTCCGAAACCAGATTTGGGCGGAAGAAATCTGTAGTTAGCTAGTACATCGCGGCGCTGGCTGCTAAACTTTTATCAGATACCGGTGTGACCAAATTGCGATAGCAGGGAGGGTACTGTGCGGCGAAAGATCATTGAATTCCACGGAAAGGATCTAATGACCGCACACCCGTGCACCAGCAATTAAAGTCCCTCCCCCACAAAGGGGGGAGGGATTTTGGGGCAACGGTAGTCCCTACAAAAGGTGGCGGAGGTTCTCTTCGAACATGTTCTTCAGCTGGGCTGCCTGGGCGTCGTAATCGGCCGTATCCGACCAGGCATCGCGAGGCCTGAGGATGGATTCCGGGACTCCTGGTACGTTGGTCGGCACCCGAAGCCCGAAGACTGGATCAATTCGAGTCGCTGCTTCATCGAGTTGGCCGGAGGTGATCGCCCGGATTATGGCTCGGGTGTGCTGGAGTGAGATTCGCTCTCCTACCCCATATGGACCACCGACCAGGCCGGTGTTGAGCAGCCAAACCTTACTGCCGTGGCGTGCGATTCGCTTCTCCAGCAAGTCGGCGTAGGTATTCGGATGCAGGGGCAGGAAGGGTGAAGCGAAGCAGGTGCTGAAGACCGGCTCGGGAGATTTCAGGCCGCGCTCCGTCCCCGCCACCTTGGAGGTGTAGCCGGAGAGAAAGAAGAACCTGGTCTGCTCGGCATCCAGACAGGCCACCGGGGGCAGGATACCGAAGATGTCATAGGAGAGGAAGACGACGTGATCAGGGTGCTGGCCGACTCCGGCGAGATGAACCCCGGGAATCGCCTCAATTGGGTAGGCGGAGCGGGTATTTTCGGTCAGTCGCCCGTCGTTGTAATCAGGTTGTCGGCTGTCCGGATCGAAAGCCACGTTCTCCAACACCGTCCCGGAGCGGTTGGTGGCGGCCCAAATCTCCGGCTCGCCAGATTGACTGAGGCCGATCGTTTTGGCATAGCAGCCGCCTTCAAAGTTGAAGATTCCTGCCTCACTCCAGCCATGCTCATCATCGCCGATCAGCTGGCGCTCGGAATCCGCCGAGAGCGTTGTCTTGCCGGTGCCCGAAAGACCGAAGAAGATAGCGGTGGAGCCATCCTCACCGCGATTGGCCGAGCAGTGCATGGACAAAACTCCCTGCTCGGGCAGGAGGTAGTTGAGGATGGTAAAGACCGCCTTCTTGATCTCGCCGGCATAGAGAGTACCGCCGATAAGCACCATCCGCCGGGCCAGATTAATCAACACAAAGGTGTCGCTACGGGTTCCGTCAACCGCTGGATCGGCGGTTACCGAGGGGATGGAAATCACCGTCCAATCGGGTTGGAAGGAGGCCTGTTCCTCGGTTGTCGGGCGGCGCAGGAGATGCTGAGCAAAGAGGTTGTGCCAAGCCAACTCGGTTACCACTCGAACCCGAAGGCGGTAGTTGGGGTCGGCCGAGGCGAAGAGATCCTGAGCGTAAACCTCTCGTTCGGCCATAAAGGCACGCATTCGGGCAAAGAGGTGGTCGAAGTGAGCGGAGGAGATCGGCTGATTGCCGCTGTGCCACCAGATGTTCGCGGCCGAGGAGGGCTCTTCAACGAAGAATTTATCCTTCGGGGAGCGACCGGTGTGTTCCCCCGTCTCAGCGACCAGCGCACCGGTGTTGAGTAAGGAAGCCTCCCCCCGGCGTAAAGCGTGTTCAAAAAGAACCGTCGAGCCGAGGTTGTGCCAAACACAAGCTGGGGATCCCACTCCCAGGTACGCCAAAGCCGTTTTCTCTTCTATCTGCATCAAATTATGATATGTGTTTTCGGCGACGACGGGATACTTTTCAATTGAATGAGTCTGCTAGAGCAGTCTTTCTAGGTTGGGGGAGGAATAGACTGGTAGTGATGCGCCGTCTTCTGGAAGGGTTTGGTTTGCTGCTGGTGTTAGTGACCTTAACTACTAAATTAGCGGCTGCTGCGCCGCTGCCCCCGGAGAATTCCTGGTGGAGATTGAGTGCCCTTCCGGAAAGCGGTCAGGGTGCAGTTGTTGCTCTGGCCGAGGACCCCCAAAATGCGAATCACCTGCTGGTCGGAAGTGGGAGTGGACATATCTACAGCTCAACTGATGCCGGGAGCAGCTGGCACCAGGTGGCGGCCGGCCTGGGCAAAGGGGTGTTGACGATCGACTTTCTCTCCGATCGGTCTGGAGTGGTGCTGGCCGGTGCCCGGCAGGGGGGTATTTGGCGCAGTCAGAATCAGGGGGAGAGTTGGAGCCGGCTGTCGGCTTTCAGTTCGGCCTCGGTGCGAGCCTTCGGTGGTTCTCTCCCCTGGCTGGTGGCGGCTTCCGATCATGGTTTGCTACAGAGTTCAGAGGGAACGCAGTGGAGATCCCTATCGCTGGGGGAGTCCAATTTATCGGCCGTTGCGGTGTCTGGGGCGGGTAAAACCGCGGCTCTGTTGGCCGGGAGTGATTTGCCGCAATCAGGCACGGGAACTCCTCTCTTCCTCTCCTCGGATGGAGGTCAGAGTTGGAATCGCCAGAGCGGGTCGGCGGTGGGTAGCAGCATGGTCGAGACGATGCTCGCCTGGCCTTCTGACGGACCCTCGCAAGTGGTGATGGGAACCAACGCCGGGGCCTTTATCTCAGATAATGGAGGAGCTCAGTGGAATCCTCTATCCGGGGGCGGGACACTTCCGGTAACGGATATAACCACCGTCGGTGCCCGTCCCGATCAGCCGCAAGACTTCTACTTGGGCAGTGATGGGGGGGGTTCTAGCAGCGGTGGCCTCTGGGTGACGCGAGATGGGGGCGCCCATTTTTCTGCGCTCAATCCCCCCTTCTCTTCGGTTACTGCCCTCACGGTGGGCGGTGGGGATATACCGCCGCTTTACGCGGCCACTTTTAATCCGCAGGGTCAGTCGGGGGAGCTTTGGGGCTACCGTGACGGAGGCGGTCCTCCCACCACCCCGAGCTCAATGCTCGCTCCGATGGCCCCATCCTCGACTCGGTCGGGTGGCGTGGCCGGCAGTGGCGGTTGGCTGGCCACGCTGCCTCGAGCTCCGGAGACACCCTTCCTGCTGGTTGGGCTCCTGGCTCTGATCACCCTTCTTTTGGCCTGGGGAAAGCCAAGCCGTCGTCGGATTAATCGTTGAACTGAGCGGTCAAAAAGTGGGGCTGTCATCGATATCGGCCCATCCTCTAAACTTCTTGAGAAGTGCTGGATTTTAGGGAGTGGGCGATCCGCCCCGGGCGATGGATGGGACGAATCGGAAAGCAGGGTTCCTCAACGCAGCCAGCTGGTCACTCTCTCCTGCTGGTGATCGGCATTTTGGTTTATCTTGCCGTGATTTTTGCCGTTATGCTGTGGCGAGGTATTGATATCGAGCCGCAGTGGGTTGTGCTGATCCTCCTTCTGATTGCTCTACTGCTCGGTCGGGGTCGACAGTTCATCACCGACTGGAGCCCCTTTCTGATCCTCTTTCTGGCCTATGAAGCGATGTATGGATTTGCTGGAAAGACAGGATTTGTACCGCACAATATAGGTTTTTTGGAGCATAAGCTTTTCGGTTTTCTCCCCACCGTTTGGCTTCAGCAACGACTCTACGATCCGGCCCGGATATCTCTTCTCGATTGGATAACTATGGGTCTCTACTTCATGCATTTCGTAATTCCGCTTTTGGTTGGCTTCTTCCTCTGGGTTCGGAGTCGGCGTTGTTACTGGAGGTTCGTGGCGGCGTTGCTGCTGATGTGTTTTATTGCTTTTGGCACTTATCTCTTCTTCCCTTCGGCGCCGCCCTGGTGGCAGTATCACGACGAGGTGCACAAAATCGTTGATGAGACGATTCAGAAGTGGGGGGTTCACTACTTTGTTTCGCCGGTCTACACTCACTTCAACCCCAACCAATTCGCTGCCTTCCCTTCGCTCCATGCTGCCTTCCCGCTGCTTGGGGCGGTGTTTGTATGGCGAGAGAGCCGAATCGTGGGAGCGCTTTTACTGCTCTGGGCGGCAGGGGTTTGGTTTGCCATCGTCTACCTTGGGGAGCATTATGTGGTCGACGCGCTGTGCGGATTGGTCTACGTATTCTTTGCCGTAACGGTAGTGACCTTTGTTGAGCGTCGCTTCTGGCGCCACCGGCCCGCTGTTTCCGGGATGTAGACATTCCACGGTTCTATCGATTCATGAATTGAGCGGGACAACTTTTCCGCTCGCTAACCTCGTCTCCTAAGCGTTCCAGACTCGCTTCATGATCAGCTTGGCCAGCTTGGCCG
>JBOHUW010000166.1:0-4699 GCA_050734895.1 Candidatus Dormibacteraceae bacterium
GTTCAAACTTGACCGGCAAACGACCGGGCTGCTCGCCATCGAGGTTGAAGCGGAGATCAGCAGGTGAGCTCACCTCAACGGTTCGAGCGCGCCTCCAGCTCAACTTCTCCAGCCCGTGCTCCAAGTGAGTCCCACGGCGCATCGGACCGATTAGTCGAAGCGACTCCAACCGTCCCAAATCTCCGGCGATCAGAACATCAAACCAGCCATCGTCGAATTCTGCACGAGGCGCCACCTGCATCCCTCCTCCGTAGTATTGGCAGTTGGCCACTACCACCTGCTGGGCGATCATCTCCTCGACTTGACCATCGATCACCACTCGCATTGGCTGGTTCCGCCACTGAAGGAGGGTGATTAGTGAAGCCACAGTCAACGTAATTTCACCATTGAACAGCCAGAAGCCATTGCGGACTCGGCGTACCACCTCTCCCCCGATACCTACATCGGCCACATTGAGAAAGTATCCGAGTCCCGAACTTCCATCAGCGCAGCGGTAGGTAACTCGTCCGACGTCAATCGGACGGGGAGTGCCCTCGACCAGCAGCCGGCCGGCCGCCGCAAAATCCTTCGGCACTCCCACTGTGCGACAGAAATCACTCCCTGTACCGAGCGGCAGCACACCCAACCGAGAGTGGGTGTCGATCGGATCGCCAGCTTCGAAGAAGCCGCTCGCCACCTCATTGATCGTACCGTCCCCCCCGGCGGCAACTACCAGCTCGCGTCCGGCTAATACCGCTTCGCGAGCTAATTCGGTCGCCTGAGCCGGACGCTCGGTGAAGGTGAAGTCGAACTCCAGTCCGGCCTGGCGCAGAGCCTTGGCAACCGTCTGCCAGCGGCTGCCATTTCGTCCCCCGGCCGAGGCCGGATTGACGATCACCAGTGCTTTTTTCAAATTAATTCCCCTTGCTTCGTAGCGCCGTTAGCTACAGAATGCTACGATAGAAATATGCCTGAGCAGATAGCCCAGCGAGAACTCCGAAATGATAATGCGGCAATTATGCGACGCGTCAAGGCTGGAGAGCGATTCATCGTTACCAGCAACGGACAACCCGTCGCTTTTTTGCTTCCCTATCAGGAAGAAGAACCACTTCGCCCGCGTCTCACCCTTGGGGAAGTTCAGGCCACCTTTCGCCGCATTCCGGGCCTTGATATCGAGCAGTGGCATCAAGACAGGGCTCGGGAGGATGAGATATTTGCCCCAGACGATCCACTTGAAGATCCCTGGAGTCGGAAACAGAAGCGCTCTCAATGACACATCCCCTAAAAGATGACTAAAGTCGATCAACCTTTCTTGCTAGATACCTCAGTGGTAATCGATCTCAAGGGGCTTGACCTCGGAGAATATGCCATGGGTAAGCCTACGGTAAGCGCAGTCACAATTGGAGAGTTAGCTTCAGGCTTAGATACTCCCGACCCGATAGCTCGAATAGCTCGAAGTGAAGTTTTCTTTGAGTCCCTTTCGAACTTCGAAATATTTCCCTTCGGGATAAGCGAGGCCCGAGCATATGGAACGTTGAGCGCAATGGTAAGAGCCGCAGGCCGCAATCCAAGACCTCACCGACTGGACCTTCAAATTGCTGCTACCGCAGTTTCGCGCTCTCTCCCTCTGCTTACTCGTAACCCGATAGATCTGCGAGGACTAGAACCAGTGGTAGAGATAATTGCATTATGACAATCAGGGAGAGACACGCCTCTCCCTCACCACCCGCCGCGTCTCCTCGACATCTCTCCCGATCGCCTCGGCCAGCTCCTCCTCACTCTCGAAGCGGAGTTCGTCGCGGAGTCGAGCCAGAAAGAAAAGTTCCACCCGCTGCTGGTAGAGATCACCTTCAAAATCGAGTAGATAAGCCTCCACCCGCAATTCGGTCTTATCGAAGGTGGGGCGGTAACCGATGCTGATCGCCGCCGGATATTCTCCCCCAGAAGTCTTGGCCAAACCAGCGTAGATGCCCCGTCCGGGGATCAGCTGATTCGGCGGCAGCGCCAGATTGACTGTCGGCCAACCGATTCGGCGACCAATCTGGTCGCCTACCTCGACCGTTCCCGGCAAACTGAAGGGGCGCCCCAACCGCGATCTTGCCCGTTCCACGTCACCGGTGGTCAGCCAGCGGCGGATATCTGAGCTGTGTATCGCCTCTTCAGCCAACTGGAAGGGCGGAATCACCTGCAGCTGATATCTCTTTAACTCACCATATTCCTTGAGCCAAGCCACCGTACCCGCTCGACCTCGTCCCAAGGCAAAGTCGTAACCGACCACCAAATGGCGCAACGCTACCCCCTCACCCAACTGCTCCATGAAACTCTCTGCCGAGCGAGCAGCTAACTGGCGGTTAAATTCCAGCACTATGACATGAGCCAACCCCATCTCTTCGAGCAGCCTTATCCGCGTCTCCAAGGTGGTGATCTCCGGCGGACAGTTGGCTGGATCAAGGACGCATCGTGGATGAGGCTCGAAGGTAACTATTGCCGACTGTAGCTGTTGCTGCCCGGCTTGCCGCACCACCTCCTCCAGAATTCGGCGGTGCCCCAGATGAATCCCATCGAAGCTGCCGATGGTCAGGACGGTGGCACCCAGCCTCAATCCGGGCAGGCCGAAGTGAACGTTCACAACACCTTATCGGGCACGAAGGTGTGACGCAGAGCATCGGTGTGACCAAGCGCGACCAACCGACCGCTGCGGTTGTGCGCTCGCAGTGCGCCCGGTGGCGGTGGCGGAATTATTCGCACCGAGCGACCCTGTCGGACCTGCGTCTCCTGCTCTACGGTAAGCCGAACCTCGGTCATCGTCGCCGGCAGAATCGCCTCGGCCGACTGCATCCGCTGCTCGATCTGCTCGGCCGAAGCCAGCTCGGTCAACGCTGCCGCATCAGCCACTTTGAGCTCGCCGTAGGCAGTGCGGATCAACTTGCCAAGATATCCCCCCACCCCTAACTTTTCGCCCAAGTCCCGGGCTAGAGAGCGAAGGTAAACCCCGCTCGCACAGCTCACCTCAATCTCTGCCATCGCCTGAGGACCAGGTCGAAAGGAGAGTAGTTCGATAGAGTGAATTTCAACTGTTCGTGCCGCCGGTCGCTCCAGCTCTCCCTTCCGAGCCCGCTGGTAGGCGCGCTGACCCTCGACTTTAACCGCCGAGAAGGCCGGGGGCTGCTGCTCGATGCGGCCAACGAAGGCCTTAAGGGCCTCGTTCACCACCTCGGCCGTCAGGGCCGAGGGGTCGGCTACCGGCTGCAGCTCGGCTTCCGCATCATCAGTTATCGTGGTGGCTCCTAGATGGATGCTTGCCGCATAAGTCTTGGGCAGTTGGTGGGCGTAGTCGGCCAGCTTGGTCGCCGGACCGAAGAGCAGCGGCAACACCCCGGTGGCCAAAGGATCAAGGGTTCCGGCATGTCCCACCCGCTTCGCTTTGGTCAGCTCACGGAGCTGCCGAACTACCGAGAAGGAGGTCTCTCCGGCCGGTTTATTAACATTAAGAACGGCAGCTCGCATGCGCAATCACCTCCCTCGCCGCTTGGCTAACCGCGGCCGTTGCGGCCGACATACTCAGCTTGACCTCGGCCCCGGCGGCCCGGATATGACCACCGCCACCAAAGCGGGCACAGAGCGCCGCGGCATCGACAAATTGCCGACTCCGAACACTGATCTTGGTCAGCTCGGATTCGATCTCCTTGAACATAATCGCCACTTCGAGGCCCTTGATGCTGCTCATAGTATCGATGATCCCCTCCGATTCGGCCATCGTCGCCCGGGCCGTTCTGAGCATCTGCTTGGTCACCCGAGCCCAAGCCAGCCTCCCCTCCATCTCAACCTCCAACTCAGATAGACAGAGGCCACTCAGCTTGATCGTGGTCAGCGGCCTTGACTTATAAATCATCGCCGCCACCAAGCTTGGCTCGGCTCCCAACTCGGCCAATCGAGAAGCATCAGCCAAGGTCGTCGCCGAGGTATTGTCGTGACGGAAACCGCCGGTATCGGTCATGATCGCGGTGTAGAGGTTGGTCGCCATATCCGGAGTAATCTCCCATCCGAAATGCTGCAACAGGTGGAGGCACATCTGACCGACCGCCGAGGCTTCAGCATAAATGAGATTGAGATCGCCGAAATGGGAGTTTGAGGCATGATGATCGATGTTGATCGTCGTAACTTGATTGAGCAACTGCTCCGCCACCGGTCCAGCTCGCTCTAACCCGCCCACATCAAGGAATAGGGCCAGCGAGGGCTGAGGCAGATCGGAACGCAGCTGGTCACCAATCCGTTCAAAGCCGGGCATCCAGCGGTAGAGGTTCGACCACGGCGGAGGGACCACCACCTGTACCTCCTTGCCCTGCGCGCGTAGCGCCTCAGAGAAGGCCAGACAGCAGCCCAACGTATCGCCGTCGGCATCCTTATGGCCAAAAACCACGATCTCCTGATGGGCTGCAAGCAGCTCAGCCAAACGTTCTACCAGCGCTATTCGGGACTCCAGCCAGGGTGGACTCGAAGCTCTGCTCACGGTCATCTTCATGCTTGCTCCTCTGCTGTCTGATTGGTCACCTTTAACTCCCGCATCCGCTTTGACATCTCCACTGAATATTCGATCGAGGGGTCAAGCTGGAAGCGCAAATTGGGGGCATACCGCATGCTCTCCAACCGCTTCCCCAGCTGATGACGAATCAGACCAGAGGCACTGCGCAAACCGGCCAAGCTACGGATCGCCTCGATC
>JBOHUW010000167.1:0-4620 GCA_050734895.1 Candidatus Dormibacteraceae bacterium
CTCGATCAGATCTAGCTTGAAGGGCTGAGCGGAAAATAGCTGGTTCGCTTCCTTCGCCGAGACCGCCCGACCGGTAAAGGGGTGAGCCTCAGAGATGATTTCTCGCATTCGAGCCTCGATCCAACTCAGATCCTCATCGGTCAGGGCTCGGGGAAGTTCAAAGTCGTAGTAGAAACCCCACTCAATCGGCGGTCCGATTCCCAAGCGCACCGGTCCCTCGGAGCTGAAGCGCTCCTCGACCGCCTGAGCCATGATGTGGGCGGCGCTGTGTCGCAACTTATAAAGCTGAGGATCGTATCCCTCAGGGATATGGGCTTCTCCCATCTCGAGCAGCATCTGGTCGGTACCCATAAGAAGTTATTTACGATAGCACTTGACGAGTCAGGGACGAACCCAGCTCTCGATATTCGCAATACTCTGCTCCCCACTGGTCATATTTTTGACTTCGTGGGGCTTGCCTTCCTCAAAGGGTGGAAACCAAACGAATGGGATGCCCTTGCGAGAGGCATAGCGGATCTGCTTGGCCAGCTTATCTGCTTGGTGGTAAAGCTCGACTTTCAGACCGCGCTGTCGCAGCTGGGCAGCGACACTCGCCGCCGATTGATGAAGTGGCTTACTGGGGATGACGACGAGAACTTCACTTGGGCAGCTGGCACCCGTGTGGATTATTCCTTCCGCAATCACTTTGGCAAAAAGACGGGTCAGTCCAATCGACATGCCAATGCCAGGGAGGTTGCGTCGGATGAAAGAGCCGGCGAGATTCTCGTATCTACCCCCGGAGCAGATGCTCCCATAATCCGGGAAGGCCAGCAGCTTGCCCTCATAGACGGTTCCAGTGTAGTAATCGAGACCACGGGCAATTGAGAGATCGGCCAAGATGCTGCCCTTGGGGAGGTCTTTTAGCGAATCCATTACTATTCCGAATTCCTCCAGTCCTTCCCGCAGAATATCTGAAGTAGGTCCCAAGCGAGCAATACTGTCGACTACCGAAGCGTCGGTTCCACGAATCTCGGCGAGGTCAAGGCAAGCACGGACCTGCTCACTGGATAAGCCCAGTCGATCAGTCAGCGTTCGCTCCACACCCTCCGCTCCGATCTTGTCCAGTTTGTCGGCGATCTGGATCACTGAGAGCGGGTCATCGATGCCCAATCCCTGATAGAAGCCCTGCAGGATCTTCCGGTTATTGATGTTGATGCTGAAATCGCCGATCTCTAGGTCGGTGAGGATCTCGTGAATTATTCGAGGCATCTCGGCATCGAAATGGATCGGAACTTGATCGATATTGATGACGTCGATATCGCACTGGGTGAACTCGCGATAGCGACCTTCCTGAGGGCGTTCCCCCCGCCAAACCCGCTGAATCTGATATCGCTTGAATGGGAACACCAAATCGTTGAAGTGCTGAGCAACGTAGCGAGCAAAGGGCACCGTCAAATCGAAGTGGAGACCGAGTCGAGCATGGCGCTCATCTTCCTCTGCCTGCAGCCGGCGCAGGGTGTAAATCTCCTGGGAAACCTCCCCCTTGGCCATGAGTACGTCGAGGGATTCCGCCGAGGGGGTCTCGATGGAGCAGAAGCCGTAGCTCTCGAATATTTCACGGATTCTCTCTAGCCACTCGAGCTCGACCAGCCTGACCTCGGGCAACCATTCAGGAAAGCCGCTGATCGGCTTTGGAGCAACCAGCTGTTCACTGGGCATGGCGGGAATCTCTCCTTAGATCAAGCGAAGTACGAAAAGTCTGGGACAATAATTTGGTGAGCCTAACGCTACAGGACCCGAACCCGCTCCTGCCCGCGGTCGTGTGAGTGCGTAGACCGGTGAAATGGCCCCCCCAGACCGGAATAAGGCTGAAGCCACGAAATCTACTTGATGCGATAGCTCATTTTCCTAGAGAAAGCGTTGAAGCCCCAGACGCTGAGATCTATTGCTTCTGCACCTCTCTCTTGGGCAAATAGCTCAACCCATTCAAGAAGCGCTCGTCCATGCCCGCAACCTTCATGTCCTTCTGCAACGCAGAGGTGCTCGAGTTCGAGTACCTGACGAGCATACTTATGTGTTGTTTCGCCCTTATCGACCAGCCGCATCAAAGCATAGCCAACCGGCCTGCCGTCGCTAGCTTCCGAGACCACGATAGTAGAATTCCCTTCGTCTAGTAACTGTTGAAAGAAGCGAGCCGATGCTGCTAAGTCTGGCTCACGCCAGACGTCGGGATGGGCGGCGCTGTGTAGCCTCTGCGCATATGCATCGATATCGGCAAGACACTCCACATCGTTTTCGCGCACCTGGCGTATACGGTAATTTAGCGGCTCGGTCATTCTCCAATCATTATCCGCCCGGCTCCAAAAGTTGGGATTGCTGGTGTCATCGGCTCAGGTTGAGCGGCCCAGCTCGGGAGTTGGCCATGACCCAGACAACATGCTCATAATCACAGGGAGCTCCACCCTCCAAGGCAGCCGGAGTCTCACCATTGATCCCCAACCCTTGGTGCAGCTGGCGCAGATGATTGCTCCCTCCAGTTAGCGAATCAACCGAGATCGGCGCTGGCGGTTGAATCAGCCGCCCATCTGAGGTCTCGAAGTGGAGCTCGCCCTCCTGCCGAATGCGATAGGCCCCATCATGCAAGCGGCGGTGATGGAAACCGCAGAGTGAGACTAAGTTGTCAAGATCTGTTCTCCCACCCTTGGCCCAATGCTCGATGTGATGAGCATGAGTTCGCTTAACCGCAACTCCGCAGCCGGGGAACCTACATCCACTATCTCTACTCTGCAGTGCTAAGCGCAGCCTTCCAGATACCAGCCGCCGAGAGCGACCAACATCGATCGGTATCCCCCCTCGCTCGGTAACCGCTACCAGCTCGGCATCACAACCCAGACGACGAGCCAGCTCGGCCGCTAGGGGGATTCCGCCCTCCAGCTGACATCTGCCATCCGGCTGCTCTCCACTTAAGACTCCAGCATCTACATGAACCACTAGCTGGGGCTGGGAGGCTACTAACTCCTCATTTTGATCGGGCGAGGCAAGTTTAGCGCCCACGTTTTCGCAGATCGAGACCAGGGCATCGGCTCGCTTGGCTGCCCAGCGATCTTCGGCTGGATCAGCTACCCCAGAGGGGTCATCCTCTGGCAGAGGATGATTACCGGTGACGGCTTCGATGGCCGCCAGCAGTAAGGCTCCATCCTCGGGGGGTAGTTTGGCGACCAGGTGGAGCATGCCCTCATCGGTGTAGTGAGCCCATAGCCCGCGCTGGGCTAGCTGGCGCTCGGCTCGATCTGGGTTATCGGCCTCCATCGCCTGGCGGTAGCCTCGGCAGATGCGAATCAGCTGAGATGCTGACACCTGAGTTGCCAGCTCGATCCAGATGTTCTGATCTGCTGGGGTAGCAACCTTGGTGATGGCTCGGACTTTATCCAAGGAGAGCTGCCCGGAGCTGAAGGCTTCGGCTAGAGCAGATAGATTCTCCAGGGCATGGCCGACTCGAAGGAGCTCGGCGGCGGAGAAGAGATCGTAGCCGGTGTTGATCGAGAGCCAGTGGGCGCAAGAGCGGATGCCGTCTACTGCCCACTCTTGCTGGGTATCGAAAATAGCGATGAGTTGGGTTAGCTCAGCGAGTCCGGAATGGAGGTGAGCGGAGAGTTCGCAGAGTTGATTGGCGAGCTCTTGGGAGTGGGCGTTGGGCATGTCTCCACTTTAACAAACGCACGTTCGAAAGGCCAGGATTTGGCTGTTAAGAAAGTAAAACCGCCTCGTTCCCCTATATCGATAGAGAAGTTGGATAAATCATCAGGAAGTGAGCCTGGCAGCCATCCGGACGGGCTGGTGTTATCTTATCGAGCATGTCGCGACGGAATTTGGCCCGCTCCCGGGTCGGGGAAAGAGACAGATTGCATGGACCTTAAGCTCCTGGCACGGGACGAGCGGGCCGACCTCGCGGAGTTCCTCGCGACACTTTCACTGGAGCAGTGGGAAGCACCGACGCTATGCGCCGGATGGCGGGTACGTGATGTGGTCGCGCACCTACTCAGCTACGATGAGCTGGATGGGCGTGGGCTAATCGGACGCTTCGTCAAAGGACGGTTTCGGCCCGAAAGGATTAACGCCATCGGGCTGGCTGAATACAACACCCGGCGTCCCGAAGAGCTACTGGCGTTACTGAGAGATCACCTGGAACCCCGTGGTCTACCCGCGGCGTTCAATGGCATGGTCGCGCTGACCGATGGGCTCATCCACCACCAGGACATCAGGCGTCCCCTCGGGATGCCGCGCAACATTCCCACAGCTCGCCTCCTAGCCGCCCTGCGTTGTGCTCTGATCGCCCCTGTCCTCCGCGGCTTTTGGCGTGTCCGAGGTCTGCGGCTGGTCGCTACCGATCTCGATTGGGCCACCGGAGGAGGATTACAGGTACACGGCTCCGCCGAAGCACTCCTCATGGCCGTCGCCGGGCGGCGGGGCGTGGTCGGCGAACTATCCGGCCCAGGGCAACAGAAACTCGCCCGCCGGATCGGCAGCTTAGGGTTTGATCAGATAGACAGCACCGGCTGAGCCTCCTGGGGCGGGATTTTTGGGACGGGTAGGATTCTTGATCTTTTTTGCCGTCACTCTGCAGCTTGGACTAAATAGGGC
>JBOHUW010000168.1:0-4618 GCA_050734895.1 Candidatus Dormibacteraceae bacterium
ACTCTGGATTGCACCAGGCAATTCTGCTCCACCGGAACGGAGCCGAGGTAACCTTCAACGCCACCCTGCTCGACCAACCCCAAATCACTCATTTTCATCAACGCTTTCTGGTGCGTACCAAAAGCGGTGATCTTCTGGAGATTGACCACAACGTCGATTTAGCCGAGCAAATCCCGCTCCATTCCGGAGATCAGCTGCTGATTCATGGCCAGCTTTATCTCGATCCCGAGATGGGGGGAGTCCACTGCACCCACCAGCACACCTCTAGGGGCTGTCCGCAGCCGGGATTCATCCTCTTTCATGGCCACACATACGATTGAGAGCGTGCGTACGATGAAGGGATGTTGGAATTCGTTCTGGGAGGGATCGCCTGCCTACTGGTTTTGGGCGGTCTAGCGATCATGATCGGGCCTACCCTATTGAGGGCGCGGCGAAGGCATAAATCACTTAGCTCACGCTCCGAGCAGCCCTTCCTCCCTCCCTCCGAAGCAGCCTTACATCCCACCACCGGCCGGGCGCTCTCGGCCGCCACGCGACTGATCGATCTGCTGGCCGATCACGGACCGATGCGGCAGGCCAACCGGCTCCGCGTTGCCGCCCTCCGGCTGCATCAGGAGGAGGGTGGCGGCATCCACGCCATGCGTGAGGCATTGGCCCAGCTGAGCCGGGTCAGGCTCTCCGATGCTCAGGATCAGGAGATTATGCTCGGGTTGATCAGGCAGATTCGACGCCATCTGGATGATCGTGCCGAACAGTTGGAGCTACTGCCCCGGCGATAAGAGGAGAGGTAAAACCGTGGAAAACAATCGAGCGATAAAACCAGCTGCCCAGCCCGAGGAACTCAACCGGTTCTTCGAGGAGAGATTAAACGCAGGTGATGTTGAGGGACTAGTAACCCTCTACGAATCCGAGGCAACTTTGTCTTCCGTAACTGGCGAAGTAGTGAGTGGAACTGAGGCGATTCGACGCCAGCTCGAGCAGCTTATAGCCCGCAAACCGAGAATAAAGGGTACTCCCCGAGCCGCTCTTCGATGTGGCGAGTTGGCGCTCACCTCAACCAAGTTTTCCGGCCAGAGCACCGACTCCGAGGGCCAGCGGGTGGAGATCAATGGAACCACTGCGGAGGTGGCCCGCCGCCAGCCGGATGGAACCTGGCAATGGGTAATCGATGAGCCGAATATTCTCCGTTCCTAGGGCTGGGAGGATGGCCGGATTCATCCGCCCTGTTAACCCACTCTTGATTCACCAAGCTGTTCTAGATTCTCTACCACCACCTCTGATACCGAGCGAAGCCGACCATCTCTCCCTAACCAGCTACGGTGCTGCAAGCGTCCCTCGGCATAAATCAAACGGCCACGACGTAGCCGATTACCGGCTTGGTCGGCTCTTCGGCCGAAGAGCACAACGTTGTGGTATTCACTAAATTCGGATCGCGATCCCCCCTCTTCCCGAGGACCGTAACGGTTGGTGGCCACGCGTAACCTAGCCACATGGATCCCTTCTGCGTTGGCCCGAACCTCCGGGTCGGCACAGAGTCTACCCAAGAGAATGACTTTGTTGATCATGTTCAAGAGGAGTTGGCGATCATCGTTTGACCGCCTTGAGTAGCCTTCGACCCTGTCGCCGCCCTAAACTCATCGCTCGGCCACTGATCATGGCGCTGGTGCGCAGTGGGCCGGGGATTTTAAAACAGATAAAAACTCCGGCCAAAGCGAATAGATGGCCGGCTGGAAGCGGAGTGTAGGCATCAAGTCCAATGGATAAGGCCAGAACCAAAAGCTGAAGTGGCTGAGTGAGCAGAGTCCCGATAAAGAGCGAACTCCACTGATGGGTCCAATGCTGAGTATCAGAAAGCACCGACAGCAAGCCGGCAAATGGGGCCAAGATGATCAGCAGGACTAATAAAACGAATCGGACCACATAGGAGATGGCAAGCAGGACGTAGGCCAACAGGAGCACCACTGCAACCAAAGCCCGACTTCCCGGAGCAGCAATCTCTACCGCCAAATCGTGAGTGAGAAAATCAACAGCGGTCAGGTGAGTAGCGTTCTCAACTCCCAGGCAGAGAACATTGTTGAGATCGACCGCCGCCTGAATCAGAGGGAGGCTGAAGTTGATTAACAGCGCCGACAGACAAACCCGGGGCAGCAGCTGGCGGAGCCCAACCTGGCTCATCCAGCTGCTGGCTCGGACCCACATTATCTTGTAAAAGCCCCAAATCACAATCACCGTCAGAGCTCCGTCGGCAATTACCTGAGTCAACGGTTGATAGTGGTGAATCACCTCTATCGAGGTAATCGAGCGATGAGGATCGAGCGGATCGGCAGTAGAGAAGAGGAATGAAGTAAACAGCTGCAGAAACGATCCCAACTCCTGCTCGATAAGTTTCGTCCCCTCGGCCGCCAGATTCGGATGACCAGAGACCAGCTGCCAGAAACGAAGCAATGCCCAAGGTTGGTCCATCTGCTACCTCAGTGAGATACAGAGCCGGTAAGAACGTGGATCAGAGTGCCGGCCATCTCGACTCCGATGGTGCCAATCACTATTCGCTGGATCCACTGCCGAGCCTGAACCGCCGCCTTCGGTTCAACCGCCAGGATTTTCCAGAGGAAGGCGAAGGCAAAGGCCAGAGCCCCGATCGAGCCGACTAGCGCCTGGGCCACCAAAACCCAATGTTGAAGCAGCTCTTGAATAGGTTGAACCGAATCTGTCGACATACCTTGAACCTCCGATTTGAGTTGGCCCGGGGCAGCCAACCAATTGATGTGGTTTACGGTAGCCGGAGAAATCGGAAATGGAAAGGGAGGGTGTTAAGCCCCGTCCGCAAGGATCGAGTGCTGCGGTTCTAGGCCAGCAGTTGGTGCAGGCTGAGCTGCTTCAGGCATTAGGTGGCACGTTCGTACCCGCGCCACGGCGACGCACCACGACCAGGCCGGTATGGCCGGCTTCCGCCCCCACCGGCTTGGCTGAGCCATCGCATGGCCTGCACCTGGCCTCGCCGTGTGCGGCCGCGGCGCTCGCCCGGTGCTCAGGCAGCGTGACCTGATTCGTGCCTTCCACCTCGAAGCCGGCATCCGCGATCATCTCTAAGTCAGCCTTGGCGGCCTGACCTTCACTGGTGAGATAGTCGCCCAGAAAGATTGAGTTAGCTAAGTGCAAAGCCAGCGGCTGCAAGGTACGTAAGTGCACCTCCCGACCACCCGCGAGTCGGACCTCGACGTCTGGGCAGACGAACCGCACCATAGCCAGGATCCGCAGGGCATGCTGTGGAGTGAGGTTCCACTGCTTGGCCAACGGGGTGCCCTCGAAGGGGATGAGGAAATTGACTGGCACCGAGTCTGGATCAAGCTCGCGCAGCGCAAAGACGACATCAACCAGATCCTCGTCCGACTCGCCCATGCCCGCCAGCAGGCCGGAGCAGGCCGATAGGCCGGCGGCTCGGACCTGTTGCACGGTCTTAACTCGATCAGAGAAGCTATGGGTGGTGCAGATGTTCCGATAATTGGCCTCGGAGGTGTTGAGATTGTGGTTGTAGGCATAAGCACCCGCCGCAAGCAGCCGCTCGGCCTGCCCGTCCGAGAGCAGCCCGAGGCAGGCACATATCTCGACCCCCTCGTTCTGCTCCTTGATCGCTTCTATGATTTTCGAAACTCGATCCACATCCCGGTCGCTGGGCCCACGACCACTAGCCACCAGGCAGACCCGCTTAGCACCGCCAGCCACCCCGGCCCTCGAAGCCACGGCTGCCTCATCAGGTTTGAGCCAGGTGTATTTGAGGATCTCGGCCTTGGAGCCGCGCCGCTGCGAGCAATAAGAGCAGTCCTCGGGACACAGCCCCGACTTCAGATTGACCAGGTAGTTGAGCTTCACCCGGCGTCCGAACCACCGGCGGCGTACCTTACCCGCCGCGGCGACCAGATCGAGCAGTTCGTCGGCGGAGGTGGCCAACACGGCCAGAGCCTCGTCCCGAGTAGGCATCTCGCATCGTAGCCCCTTCTCCACCAGGACATTCAGCAGCTCCATGATGGCTATGGCTGCTTCAGCCCATCTCGGTAATCGGCTGGGCCAGAATCCAGAGGCTGGTCATGGTGTAAAGAACCATTAGCAACAGCATTGGATACTGGCTGAGAATGACGTTCCGGGCCAGTTTGAAGCGTTCGCCGGCGCGGAGATGGGCGAGATAAACCGCAATAATGTGTCCGATTACGATCAGCACTACCTGGGCATACCAGACGGTTTCCGCCCCGGCCAGGGCGAAGCTGGGCTCGAAGCTGGCCGAGATGGGCAGAAGATGCCATCCCCGACCAAACGGATCGGCAAGGAGCGGGAAGAGGCCCTGTCCTTGAATGGTCAGATAGCTGTAGTTGTGAGCCAGGTTGTAGACAAAGGCGATCGGAACTAGGGTCAGGGCAAAGACAGTAATGGTGGGTAGAATCTCCACCTCAACCTTGCCAAAGTAGATTACCAGCCTCATAAAGAGGACAAAAACAACCCAGAAGATGGCGGTTAAGACGAGTATGCCGAGGGCCTTGGTCACGGGCAGGCCCCAACTGCCCAGAGTTTGCCAGAACGGTTGCAAATTCAACACGATGGACTGCCAGAGAGGGGTGGCGAGAAC
>JBOHUW010000169.1:0-4572 GCA_050734895.1 Candidatus Dormibacteraceae bacterium
CCTTATCCAACCACCAACGAGCAGCTTCAGGGAACATCAGCAGCTGGAGTGTTTCTCCGGTGGGGGCGCAGTCGACCACCACCACATCATGCTCACCTGCCTCGGCATACCGCTTGATCCACATCAGAGCAGCGATCTCGTCCATCCCCGGGGGAGTCGCCACCTCCTCCGCCACCACCTCCTCCAAGCCCCGGGTAGCAAAGAGGCGGGCTACGTAGTCATGCAGCTTATGCCAGTTGCGCTCCAACTCATGCATGGCAGAGACCTCATGCGCCCAGAGGTTCTCCGCGATCAGCTCAGAGCGCGATCCGAGTTCCCGGTCAAAGGCATCACCTAGAGAATGCGCCGGATCAGTGGAGAGCACCATGGTTCGATAGCCCAACTCGGCACAGCGACAGGCCGTTGCGGCGGCAACCGAAGTCTTACCAACCCCGCCCTTACCAGTAACCAGCAGGACTCTCATCCAACTCTATGCCCGAGTGAGCAGTGGGATCAGCTGAGCTCCGGCAATCAGGAGGGCTACCATCAAGGCTATAACCACTCCTAAACGAGCTAGATCCCCAACAAAGTGGGGTACCTGGGCGATGGGAATCCCTGGGTTGAGATCAGGTTCGATTGCTCGCTTGTCAATCGGGCGAGACCGGGAGGAGAAATCGAGAGTTGTCTGTCCGGGTTGAGAGGGAGACGCCATTTGAGGAGAAGCGGGCCGGGTGGTCGCTACTCGACGAGGAGTTGATTTGGCGCGCCGCTTGGTGTTTCTGGCCATCAGTTAGTTAATTGTAAGGGTTCGGATGAGTTATACCGATCGCTTCGCGCACTCCGCTCAGAACTGGCTTGGCCCGTGCCCGTGCCCGTTCCGCCCCGGCAGCCAGCAGATCATCAAGCTCGCTGGTTGGCTCCATCAGGGCTTCATAGCGCTCCCGCAATGCCCCAAAGCGTTGGTTGAGAACTTCAAAGAGGAGGTTCTTGAGCTCCCCCCAACCCATGCCGCCAGCCTCCAGGCGCCCTCTCACATCGACCGTAACCGTAGCCACAGCAAACTGCTCCAGCAGCCGGAATACGGTAGAGCCGTCGGGGTCTTTGGGCGCCTCAACCGGAGTGCTATCGGTCGGAATGCGCATCACCACCTTTTTCAGCTCTCGCTCTCCGGCAAAGAGTGGAATCGTGTTGTTGTAGGACTTGCTCATCTTCCGACCGTCGAGACCAGGCAGGCTTTTACCCTCTTCGCTAGCGGGGATTATCGCTTTCGGCACCTTTAATTTGTAGGAATTACCAAAGAGGTGGTTGAAGGAGCCGGCGATATCTGCCGCATACTCCACATGCTGAAGCTGATCCTTCCCCACCGGCACTACATCTGAAGCCATAGTCAAGATGTCAGAGGCCATCAGAACCGGGTAGTTGTAGAGCCCCATGCTGATCCCCGCATCAAGATCTTTCGAACCCATCGCTTGATTCTGATCCCGGGCCGCTTTGTAGGAGTGGGCGCGATTCATCAACCCCTTACCGACGACGCAGGCCAGCACCCAGTTCAGCTCAAAGATTTCGGGGATGTCCGATTGCCGATAGAAGATAGTGCG
Source organism: Candidatus Dormibacteraceae bacterium (assembly GCA_050734895.1). Classification (GTDB taxonomy): domain Bacteria; phylum Chloroflexota; class Dormibacteria; order Dormibacterales; family Dormibacteraceae; genus JBOHUW01. The sequence goes on from JBOHUW010000169.1 coordinate 1,578, forward strand.
CTTCGGATCCAAACCCGCCGCCAACCAGGTGGCGGCCACCGAGCGGGTGCAGTGGGCAAGCAGCTTCGGATCCTGAATCGTGATCAAGCCGTGGTAATCGGCAATGAAGTAGAGCGAGTCGTACTCCCCGGCCAGCTCCAGAGCCGGGCGGATAGCCCCGATGAAGTTACCCAGGTGCGGCTCTCCGGTGGCCCGGATCCCAGTGAGAGATACCTTATTCATCTAGTGGAGAGGATAAGCCGGCAGGCGGAGTGGAAGTTGGATGAACTTTTTCTGGAGAGTAACGGAACAGCCTGCCGGCCCCGGGCGGAGGACACTTGCTAGGTTGAAAGGTACGACATCTTGTGTCCTGGTCAGAAGTATAGCCCTTTATCTGGGGCCTTGTCAAGCCTTTAGGTGATTTTTTGGAGAAAGCAGGTTTTCTGTAAGCTCAATCGGTGAGAGCTGACGGCCTCAACACCCTTCATCAAGACATCAAGAGATTTGATGCTAAGATGAAGCAATGAGAACCACCGTTACCCTTGAGCCTGACGCATACTCTTTGCTCCAAAGATCAATGCAAGAGCGAGGACTGTCCCTTAAGGAAGCAATCAATCAAGCTGTCCGGAAGGCATTAACTCCAGCTAACGCCACCTCTTCCTTCCGAACTCGTACATTTCCAATGGGCAATCCCGTGGTACCGCTGGAGAAGTCCCTCCAACTTGCCGGCCAACTCGAAGATGAGGAAATTATCCGCAAACTGGCGATGGGCAAATAAAAAATTGCAGGTAGTAGACGCCAATCTTCTTATTTATGCTGTCAATCAGGATTCTCCCAACCATCTGCCGGCTCGGAAATGGCTTGATCGGGCTCTGACTGGCCAAGAATCAGTGGGCTTTGCCTGGGTAGTTGTTCTCGCTTTCATCCGAATCACCACCCGTAACGGATTGCTACCTAGGCCCTTAACTCTTGCCGAGGCTAATGGACAAGTAAAGAGTTGGTTGGCCCAACCAGCGAGCATTGTTCTCCAGCCAACTTTTCGACACCTAGAAATTCTGCATGGCCTACTTGATCAGCTAGGAGTCGCCGGCAATTATGTTAACGATGCCCACTTGGCTGCCTTAGCGATCGAGCAGTGTGGCGAGGTAATCTCCTTTGACACTGATTTTGGCCGCTTCCCGGGTCTTAGATGGCGGATCCCAACCTGACTACCGGCCAATCCGGAAGAACATCACGTCGCCATCCTGCACCGTGTAATCCTTCCCCTCCAGGCGGAGCTGGCCGGCCGCGCGCAGCTCCTCCATCGAGCCGGCGGCTACCAGCTGCTCGACCGAGGTCACCTCGGCGCGGATGAAGTGCTTCTCGAAGTCAGAGTGAATCACTCCTGCCGCCACCGGAGCCAGTGCCTCCCGCGGACAGGGCCAGGCCCGTACCTCGGGTTCGCCGGCGGTGAAGAAGGTGATCAGTCCACCCGCCTGCCAGAGCGCCGCGGCGATCTCGTCCAGCCCTCCGCCAGCGCTTCCACTAAGCCCATAGGAAGCGCGTAGCTCGGCCGCCTCCTCAGGCTCCAACTCGGCCAACTCCACCTCCAGCTGCGCACAGATGATCACCACCGGAGCCCCCTGTTGCCTCCCCAGCTCCTCCACCTGCCGCGCCGCCTCGCCCCCCTTCGGCAGCTCCTGATCGCTGATATTGACCACGTAAATCGAAGGCTTGGCCGAGACCGGAAAGATGGGCTCCAGGAACTGCCTTTGCTCCGACTCCAATTCGAGCGTCCGCAATCCGCGGCCACCATCCAAATGGGAGCGAGCCAGTCGGAGTGTCTCCAACTCCAGCTCGGGAGGCTTACGGCCAACTCGATTCTCCTTCTCTACCACCTCCAACCGCCGTTCCACGGTAGCCAGATCGGTCAGCGCCAGATCAACCTCGATCCCCTCTAACTGGCTCACCAGATCGGAGCTGGCGCCAGTGCTGCGCACTACCCGAATTACCACATCCGCCTGCCGGGCGGCGGCGATACGCTGGGCGGGGCTCCCGATCGGCGCATCGGCTAACCGAATCTGGGCCCGCACTATCCGCTTCGGCCTCACCGCCCCGGAGAGTGCTTCGAGGCGGTGGTCAGGCACCTCGACCATGCCGACGCCATCCGCACCCCGACCGCGAGTAAGGGCGGTGAAGAGGGTCGTCTTTCCCGACTGATCAGCTCCTAGGAGGGCGACATCTACGGACACAGCGCAACGGTCCCACTGTCTTGGCCGACTTCCTCTTCATCTTCGTCCAGCTGGAAAGCAACGTGCAGCGCCCGAACCGCCCGCTCTACCTCATCGTGGTCAACCAGGCAGGTAATCCGGATCTCAGCGGTGGTGATCATCTGGATGTTGACCCTCGCTGTGGCCAAGGTTCGGAACATCCGCGCGGCCACTCCGGGAGCGCCGACCATCCCCGTACCGATCAACGAGACCTTCGCCGCGCCGATGGCCAGGAGAACCTCCAATGCCCCGGTCTGAGTTGCTGCTTCACGCACCAACGGCTCAACCCGGGGAAGGTCGCTCTCGGCACAGGTAAAGGTCAGATCGACTTTCTGGTGAGTGGAGATGTTCTGCACGATAACATCGACCGAGACCCCCGCCTCTGAGAGCGGCTCTAGAATGGCCGCGGCCACCCCCGGCTGATCCGGCACCCCCTTGACCGTCACCTTGGCCACACCATATTCATGGGCGATTCCCCGCACCCGTTTGCGCTCTTCCATATCAATCTCTGCCTCCGGCAGAATCATCGTACCCGGCCGGCGATGAGCGGAGCTGCGCACATGAATCGGCATCCGATAAAGCTCACCTAACTCAACCGCCCGTGAATGGATCACCTGGGCACCCAATGAAGCCAACTCCAGACACTCCTCATAGGAGATTCGCGGGATCAATCCAGCCTTTGGAACCAACCGCGGATCTGCGGTCAGCACCCCCTCGACATCAGTATAAATTTCGCAGACTGAGGCACCTACTGCGGCCGCCAGAGC
>JBOHUW010000170.1:0-4569 GCA_050734895.1 Candidatus Dormibacteraceae bacterium
AGCGGACCCTGGCCGAACTTGGTTCCCACATACACCGGCAACTCTTGCAGGGTTGCTCCTAGGGCCAGGTAACCGCACAATACCCCCAGCCACAGCCGCCGTTTCGGTACCGCTTCTATTCGTTCCACAAAACTTATAGTACCGATCGGTACTGTCGCCGTGAAGGTCGGTATCATTACTGGCGAAATCGGAATACCATCTGTACCAAGGAGGCATTGTCATGGCTACTCGCGCCCCATCCAATCCGGTTTCACCCCGAGACCGCATCCTGGAAACGGCAACTTCACTGTTCTATGAACGAGGAGTCCATGCGGTGGGCGTGAATGAAATCGTGACTCGGGCCAGTGCCTCCAAATTGAGCCTCTACCGTTACTTTCACTCCAAGGCTGATCTTGTGCAGGCCATGCTTACCGAGCGCAGTGATCGGATCCATGCCTGGTTGGAGCGAGAAACCTCGGATGTATCAGCCGGCCCGGAACGGGTGCTTGCGGTGTTCGATCTGCTCCTCGGCTGGTTTGCCGAGCCCGACTACCGTGGGTGCGCGGTGGTCAACACCGTCACCGACACCCGGGCGGATCCCGCTACCGCCGCTATTGCCCGCCATCACCTTAGCCGCTACCGCGCCTTGTTAGAGGAACGGCTGCGTGGCCTGGGAGTTGACGATCCTCCGGCATTGGCTCGACAGCTGCTGTTGCTCATCGAGGGGGCCAGCGTGGTTACCACTATTGAGGGCAACTCCTCGGCTGGCTCTGACGCACGTATCGCCGCCGCCCAGCTACTTCGGAATCACAGCTGAGGGATATGATGCCGAACCGGCCACTTCTAGCTGACCTTCAACCAATCACCGGCGCGGATCCAAGTTCATTCGCGAATCGTGTCATCACCGAACGACATCCCACTATCATCCGCCAGATTTTGGCCGACCGGCCCTCCAGTCCAGCCCAAGTGAACCGCCTCAACGAACTGCTGCGGGAAACTGTCGAAGGTCGCATCCGCCCCCTACCCGGGGACGCCCATGATGCCGCGTACTGGCTAGGCTCAGGCCGACCATATTTTGGTGAGCGATGGACCGAGGTGCCCTTTCTGTGGGCGGAGAGCTTCTTCTACCGCTGGCTCCTTGATTGTCTTGAGTTCTTTGAACCAGGTCCCTGGCATTGGGTTGATCCGTTCCAGCCCATGAAAGAAGTCGAGTTGAAAGGGAAGGAGGTTGAGCTCTTTCTGGAAGAGATTAAACAGCTGGACCAGCTTCTAGACCACGAGGCGTTCGCAAGGCTGTTGCGAAGCGCTGTACTGGGGAATCGTGCCGATCTGGGCTTCCGAATGATGGGGAGCGCCGAGGCTGGGGAAGCCACTGGAAAATTCGAGGTGGTGGATGATCACACCGAATCGATCTGGGAGCACCTATGCAGGACAGCTGGGGCAAGGATTGTGGTGTTGGCTGATAACGCGGCGCTTGAAATTCTCGGCGATTTGATTTTATGCGACTTTCTCATTCATCGATGCGGTTGCTCATCGATCTCGCTGCAGCTCAAACCAACCCCCTACTATGTCTCGGACGCCACCACTAGCGACGTGTTACAGGCCTTGCGCAGACTGCGCAATGGGGGATCTCATGCTGAGGCTATCGGTGCGCGACTCATGGCGGCCTTCAGGCGGGGATCGATTAGCCTCGAGACTCACGACTTCTATTGCCGGCCAGAATACTATTACTCCGTCCCATCAGATCTTCTTTCGACTTTGGCGAACGCTGACCTGGTGATTTCTAAGGGCGATCTGAACTATCGCCGGCTGGTCGGTGATGTTGAGTGCGATCCGACCATTCGTTTTGAGAATGCCTGCGCCTACTTCCCATCATCCCTGGCTGCGCTTCGAAGTTTAAAGTCGGATGTAGCTTTAGGCTTGACATCGGCTACGGTAGCCAAACTCGAGGCGACCGGATCAAATTGGCGAACGGAGGGGACCCATGGTGTCATTCAGTGCCGAAAAACGGTACTCTAGGCTGCCGAATATAGATATTGTAATAGAGAAATGCCAGAATTTCTAGCAGCCACCACCGAATATCAGCCGCGACTTGTTGATGGTCTGATAAATCGGTTATGGACCGAAATGCCGGCTTCGCGGCTATAGCGTTAGCTCTGAATCTTTAATACCCACTCAGTCCTTCTTAACAACCCCCCTCGGCTTCCAACGCCACCCCTGCTAGAGTCGCCCTATGACCCCCGAAGAGGTTCTCCACCAGACCTTTAGCCTGTCCGGCTTCCGGCCTGGTCAAGCCGAGGTGGTGCAAGCTCAGCTAGAGGGTCGAGATGTACTCTCGGTTGCTCCTACCGGTTCGGGAAAGTCGATCAGCTATTGGGTTCCAGCTTTGATTCAGGATGGCTTGACGGTCGTCGTTTCGCCCCTGATCGCGCTCATGAAGGACCAGGTCGACCACCTCCAGAGCCACGGCGTCGCCGCCGCCTTTATCAATTCCAGCCTGGATCGGCAGGAACAGTGGAGACGGCTTCAGGCAGCCCGGGCAGGGCAGTTGAAGCTACTCTATCTGGCCCCCGAACGTCTCTCTCGGGAAGGCTTTGTCGGCGTCCTGCAGCAGCTGCCGGTGGCTCGCTTCGTAATCGACGAGGCCCACTGCATCTCAACTTGGGGGCACGATTTCCGACCTGACTACCGTCTGCTTGGTCAAACTATTGAGAGCTGTGGACGTCCTCCGGTGGCCGCCTTTACTGCCACCGCCACCCCTCAGGTGCAGAGGGAGATCGTTCAGTGCCTGGGGTTGAAGGAACCCTTTATTTCGATCACTGGCTTTAACCGTTCCAATCTTCGCCTGGAGGCGTTGCGCTGCCGCAACGATGAGCAAAAACGGGGGCTGCTGCGCGAGCGGCTGGCGATTGAGGCGGGACGGGTGCTCATCTATTGCGCTACGGTTCGGGCGGTAGAGGAGTTGGCTGGTGAGCTGCGTGGTTGGGGCCATCCAGGGGTGGCCTACCATGCCCAGTTGGATGACCATGCTCGGAGCCGGGTCCAGGAGGACTTCGCCGGAAATCGCTGCCGGATAGTTGTGGCCACCACCGCCTTCGGAATGGGGATTGACATCCCCGATATTCGCCAGGTTATCCATTTTCAACTGCCCTCCTCGTTGGAGGGCTATTACCAGGAGGCCGGCCGAGCCGGTCGGGATGGCCAGCCGGCCTATTGCCTGCTCCTCTGGCGACCTGGGGACAGCGATATCCAATCCTTTCTGATCGAGCGGGGATATGAACAAGCCGAACCTGGTCAGGCATCCGAGGATGGACGGAGGCATGCCTATGTTCGACTCCAGGCAATAAAAGGCTATGCCAGTTTGCGAAGCTGCCGCCATGCCCGGATCGCTCACCATTTCGGCGAATCGACTCAGCTTTTCGACTGTCAGAATTGCGATAACTGCTTGGCCCCTGATCGCCTGGAGACTCAGATCGATCCGGCTGAAGTACGAATAGCGCTCCAGGCGATAGTTCGACACAACGATCAAATAGGAGCGGCTAACCTGGCCGCAATTTTGAGTGGAGTCGAAACTCGCTGGCTACGCGACCGGCCGTGGGCGATGCGAACTCCAGGGTATGGTGCTCTTGGTGAATGGCCACAACCCCGAATCCGAGAGCTTCTGGCTGAGCTGCTAGGGACTGGATTGATCAAACAGAGCCCCAGTAAATACCCCACCCTCATGATCAGCTCTATCGGCAGAGAGGTGATCGATGGCCATCGCCAACCGGAGATCTTCTTGCCCAACCCTCCACCTAAGGCGGAGGGTCTACGTCAAAGGGCAAGCTCGGGTGGATCACAAAATAATGAGGTTTCCTTCTCCAATCCCCTCTTCAACAAGCTGAGAGAGTGGCGCCTGGCCAAGGCGAAGGAGTGTGAGGTTCCGGCCTTTGTCATCTTCCCTGACCGAACTCTGGTCGAGATCGCCGCTCGCCGACCTCCCACAGTTGATGCCCTCTTGGCTGTTCCAGGAGTTGGTCCAATCAAGCTGGAGCGTTTCGGCCAGGAAGTGCTACAGCTGGTCGAGGCCTTCGCTGCGTAACGTAGGGGCTAGGCTTGCCTCGTCCGATTAAAACGGTCGCCCACCGATTCTTTACCTCTCAGATGAAGTGAAAGCAAGTAGTCAAACATGATGAAAAGAACCAGCGACACCCCCAGCACGGGTAGCATGACGCCAATCCCGATTATTACCAGGCCTCCGGTGACGAGTGCACTGCGTGGGAACCGTTGCCAGGCGATTCGGGTTGGTGTCTTGCCCATTAAGGAGCCCTTCGGACGCCGCAGCCACCACATCCGATAGCCGGCACCGATCACGAATAGGACCCCCGAAGCGAAGGCGATCAACAGGAGCTGGTTGGCTAGCCCGAACAGCGTGCCCGAGTGAGCGTCGATACCCAGGGTGGTGAGTTTGGCCGGGAGTGGATAGTCAGCGAAGTTCAGACGGGCAACGTTTCCTCCGGTGTATGGATCAACAGCGATCTTATCCTGTCGAATCGGCCAGCTGTTGGAGATTTCGGAAACCAGGTAGATGTTTGATTGTCCTGATGGCGG
>JBOHUW010000171.1:0-4568 GCA_050734895.1 Candidatus Dormibacteraceae bacterium
TGAAGTGGCGGCGCAGGGTAGCTGCGGTTCCCATCCCGACAAGGTCGGCTATGTGGTCGATGCTGTCCTCGGTGCTTTCGAGCAACTCTTGAGCGCGGTGTATCCGTTGAGTCAGTAGCCACTGCATCGGTGTGGTGCCGGTGGCGGTGGCGGCGATGAAGTGTCGGCCGAGGTTGCGCGGGCTCATGTGTACGTGGCGAGCCAGGTCAGCTACGGTTAGTGGCTGGTCCAGATGCGCGATCGCCCGGGCCAGCAGGTCGTCAAGACCGCGACCGTTGCTAGGCGGCACGGGGGTAGTGATGAACTGGGCTTGACCGCCGGACCGGTAGGGGGTGACGACTAGCACGCGGGCCAATGCATTAGCCACGGCGGTGCCATGATCGGCGCGAACCATGTGCAGGCACAGGTCAATCCCCGCCGCCTTCCCCGCGGAGGTCAGGATACTGCCTTCGTCAACGTAGAGCACTCTCGGATCAACCTCGACATTGGGGTAACGCTCGGCCAACAGTGCGGCATGCATCCAGTGAGTGGTGGCGCGTCGCCCGTCGAGTAGCCCTGCGGCGGCTAATACGAATGCCCCGGTGCAGATGGAGGCCACCCGGGCACCGCCTTCATGTGCGGCACGCACGGCCTCCACCAGGTCGGTGGGGGGGAGTGAGCGATGTCGTGACAGGCCGGCACGATGACCGTGTTCGCGACCGCGAGCTCATCGAGCTTGTGCGGGGTATCGGCGCGGAACCAGCCCCCGACCTGCACCCCGGCCGGAGCGCAGACGGTGAAGTCATACCAGGGGTCAACGAGCTCCGGCCGGGCGATACCGAAGATCGCGCATGGTGCTGCGAGCTCGAAGAGTGGGACCCCATCGGTGACGGCTAGTGCGACAGAAGTCATGTCCGTAATTGTACGCATAATGGCTTTACGGACGCTTGTGGTTGGGAGCTGCGGTCGCCAGTCATGTACTGATTTCCGGCGAGACCTCCTTGCGTCTCGGGCAGCTGATCAAGGGCGGCGATCGGGTGTGGCTGCGGGCCGGGGGCCGGGGTTGCCGTGGCGGCGGTGGGCTGGGGGCCAATCAGTTCGCGCCGCTGCTGCTGATGTACCGGGCCCATCTGGGCCTGTCAACCGCAACTGTCGAGGCCACGTTCGGGTTGTATGCCCTCGGGCTGATTCCGGGCCTGTTGCTCGGAGGCCCACTCTCGGATCGGTACGGCCGCCGCCGTGTGATGCTCCTGGCGCTGATCACTTCCGTACTCGGCAGCGTGTTGTTGATTGCCGGCGGTTCAGCGCTTGGATGGTTGCTTACCGGTCGCCTGATCGCTGGCGTCGCCAGCGGTGCGGCCTTCAGCTCCGGTGCTGCCTGGATTAAAGAGCTTTCCTTCGCCGGCTCTCCTGACGAGAGAAACCCCGGCCTCCGGCGGGTGACGGTGGCGATGAGTGTGGGATTCGCCGGCGGTCCGCTGCTCGTCGGGATCTTGGCCCAATGGGCGCCGTTACCCACCGTGTTGCCATATTTGCCTCATTTGGCCCTGGCCGTCCTCGCCATTCCGCTGGTCCTCTACACTCCTGAGACCCGCGCTCCGAATCGGCAAAACAGCCTGTGGCAACAGCTGTTCGTTCCTGCAGTGTGCGGGCGCCGATTCCGCACTGTGGTGGTGCCGTTGGCGCCGTGGGTATTTGGCTCTGCATCGATCGCACTCGCCTACCTGCCCGGGCTGGTTCAAGCTCGCGTTGGCGGCAACGTACTCGTGTTTAGCGCCGTGGTCGCCATGCTGACGGCACTCGCCGGCATCCTCGTGCAACCGCTGGCCCGCCGAGTAGACCATCCCCGCAAGCCACGCCTGATCGGCACCGCGATGGTCATCGTCGTGGCCGGCCTGCTCGTTGCCTTGGATCTAGCGGCATACAATCGCGGCGGACCGCCACTGCTATAAGAGCCGAATCCGACATATATTGCGAACCTGCATCTGAACCAGAGGAGATGGGAGGGGAATGGGTAGGTAATTGTAAAATCTCTTATCCTAACTAGCTCAATTTGCGTCGAGAGAATACGCAAAAATGCAGACGCCCCTATTCATTCAAGGTAGAGATCGCACACATGCTGAGGAATAAAATAGATCGAGAGTGGCAGCCGGTGGTGCTGGCTCTGATTTGTGGGCTGGCAGCCGTGCTCTATGGGTGGGCAATCTGGTCGTCCGGATATGGTGACCCCTTCTATGCTGCCGCTGCGCGCTCGATGTCAGAGAATTGGCACAACTTTCTGTTCGGTTCCTTTGACCCGATCGGCGTGGTGACGGTTGACAAGCCACCGATGGCGCTCTGGTTTCAGGTAGTCTCGGTCAAGATTTTCGGTTTCCACGGATGGTCAGTTCTGTTGCCTCAGGTGATCGAGGGCGTGGCTACAGTCTTCTTACTCCACCGGACGGTGCGTCGATGGGCGGGCGAGAATGTGGCTCTGATCGCCGCCTTGGCTCTGGCGACAACGCCGATCACGGTCGCCATCGCCCGCGACAACCTGCTCGACACCCTGATGGTGTTGTGGTTGGTAGCCGCCGCTTATGCGCTGACCCGGGCGATCGAGGCGGATTCAAGCTATTGGTTGCTGCTAAGCGCTTTCTTTGTCGGGTGTGGCTTTATGACTAAGATGCTGGAGGCCTGGATCGTGGTGCCGGCCTTGGCTCTGGCCTTTCTGTTTGGGTCGACGACTCCCATGGCTCGGCGGTTGGTTCAACTCGCGGGGTCCGGAGTAGTGCTGGTGATGAGCTCGTTTTGGTGGATAGCCCTGGTTGACCTCTGGCCCGGTCCCAAACCATACATCGGAAGTAGCCCCAACGGCACCGCGTTCAGCCTGGCCATCGGCTATAACGGCATCGAGCGTATCCTTCCCGGACGGACAGTAGACAATACGGACAGTGTGGCCGGCTTGCTGATGGGAGGCATGCCAGGGTTGTTGAGATTCTTCAACCCGCAGGTTGGGGGCCAGATCAGCTGGCTGCTGCCATTGGTGTTGTTGACTCTGATCGTGGGAGTGGTAGCCACGGTTCGACACCGAGGTTTTGAACGATGGTTATCACCGATGCAACGAGCGGGCTGGATCCTGTGGGCCGGCTGGCTGCTAACCGGTTGGGTTCTGTTGAGCTTCGCATTTGGCGCCTTCCATCCGTACTTAACAGCTGTGCTGGCTCCAGCGGTGGCGGCAGCGGCGGCGGCGGGTCTCGATCGACTTTGGCGTTCCTATCGGGAACCCACTGGCTGGGGGTGGGTCCTACTTCCGATTGGTATCGTCATCACTACATTGTGGGCCGTCGCCTTGGTGGCAAGAGATCCGGCTTGGAACGGTTGGCTGGGCTATGTCTGCCTCGGGCTTGGGGTCGTAACATTGGGTGTTCTGCTGGCTCTCAGAGCGAGCCGAGTTCCGCGGCAATCACTGAACATACTGGTGAACCTGTTGATTTTGACAACTATTCTGCTTGGTCCCACCACCTGGTCGGTGGCTACCGGATTTGGTCCCTCACATGCATTCCTCGGGCCTCACAATCCGAGTGCGGGCCCTTTCGTCAGGCCCACCGTCCGCGACGTGCCGGAGAAGCAAAGAGGCATCCTTGGTCCTCTACAGCCTCCCGGTCCCTTCGATCTTCTCATCGGCAGGCTGACGCCGGAGCAGGTGCACCTCTTGGACTACTCCGAGGCGCATGCGGGCAATGCCCGCATTGCGTTGGCGGTGGAGGAGGGGGCTCTCTTCTCTTCTCCCTACCAGATAGCTACTCATCACGACGATGTGATCGGTATGGGTGGGTATATGGGATCCGATCCGGCTCCTACCATAGATCAGCTCGCCACCTGGAAGACACAGGGCGAGTTGCGATTCGTTCTCTCCAATGCCCCCAGCTCGGGTAAGAATGTCTCCGATCTGGACAAACTGGGTGGTCCCGTAGTAGCTCAGCGGGTACGTTGGGTCAGGACTCACTGTCGGATAGTTCCGAGGAGTGTGTATAGGGATGAGAGTGCACCGAGTGGGGTGTTCGATACATTGACATTGGAGGCGTTGTACGACTGTGGATAGTGAACCTGACGATCCACTTCCGCCTATATGTAAGGAGTCAGGAAATTTCTATTTCCGGGGCGATGCCCATTTTGGACGCACGCGTGCGCAATTGACTCATTGCCAAAGATTCAATTTGACGGAGTCGCTGACGCGCTTGCCGCGATGTGGATTCCTCGCTCTTCTCAATTTGTTCTCGTGTTAAGGGGCCTTCCTCTGCTATATCGTATAAACGTCTAATTAATTCAGCTCGGACTGGGCTTAACCCTTGCAAAAGAGCTGTCACTTGGCGATTGACAAAAGCTTTTTCCACTATAAGGGCCGGATCCATTTGCTCTTCATCTCGGTCTTGGCTATATTTAGACCATGATTCTGGATCTTGCTCCTCCTCTAGTACTTCCTCAAGTGGAATCTGATGAGTTAGATTGTGTCCATTCAGGGGTAGTGGACTTTGCAAGTTTCTGAGGAGCTCAAGCGGCCTCCGCCAATACGTTGAGAATGGAGTTGGAAATTTCGGATGGTAAGGCAT
>JBOHUW010000172.1:0-4568 GCA_050734895.1 Candidatus Dormibacteraceae bacterium
GGCATTGCTATCCCAGAACGGCTTTAGAGACTGTCCGCTCCCCGTCCGTGGGACGGCCACAGGATGGAGGGGTGAGCAACCAGCCGAACGAAGAACCTGCAAAGGATCACACACACCAGCGCCTGGTAATTCAGGCAATGGGTGTTAATCATGAAAAAATCACGAAGGAATTGATAAGGCTGAAAAATTCGCCAACAATCCGGATGCAGAACTTGGCCTCGAATAGCAAATAGCAGTTAAATCAATTACTGCCGTTTAGCGATCATCTCCCCCAGCTCCGCCTTCTTCATCTTAGATGTACCTTCAACCCCCAATTTCTTGGCCCGATCCTCAAGTTCATCGCGAGTATGTCCCTTGACATCAACTCCGCCCTGGGTCTTCACCGGTGAATCTCCATGCCCACGCGATGCCTGCTCATCGGAAGGTCCCTTCTGCTGCTTCTCCTCCCAATGATCCCCCACCTTCTCAAAGGAGTGCTTCAAGGCCGCATAGGCGGTGCGATGCGCCCGCTCCCCATCCCCGTATGTCTCCTCCGCGCTATCCAAGGTTTTTTTATAAGTCCGCTGCGCCTTCCCCGAAGACCGCCGGATCGTGGAAGGAACATCTTCGCCTTTTTCATTTGGCATGACTCCACCTCCTTTATTGACAGAACCACTGATCGTTTAACTTATATTTTGACCGCATGATATTCAACAGATAAAAATTCATCTTCATGTCCAAAAACTACCATTACTTTTTGAGAAAAGAGGGATGTTTTTTGAGGAAAGAGGGAGTACGATGATTCGAGAAAAGAATGAGCCTTCCCACTCTCAAATTGCCCCCCGATCTCCAGGCCATCTTCACCCACGCCGGGAAAATGGGCGAGTTGATGTGCGAGGTGGACTGGGCCAGTACCCCACTGGGTCCACTTGAGAATTGGCCGCTGACCCTGCGCACGGCCGTGGGTATCTGTCTGGGGTCTCGTCAGTCACTAGCGATCTGGTGGGGCAAGGATCATATCCAGATTCATAACGAACAGTCTCATCACCTAATGGGAGATAAGCCCTTGGGGCTTGGTCGTCCGGCCGCCGAAGTTTGGTCGGAGATTTGGCCGATTGTGGGACCCCTGGCAGAGAGTGTTTTGAGTGACGGTATCGCCACCTGGCGGAATGACCAACTGCTGATATTGGAACGGCAAGGTTATCCAGAGGAGACCTACTTCACCTACTCCTATAGCCCCATCCGCGATGAATGGGGCGAAGTAAAAGGCATCTTTATAACCGCCATTGAGACTACCGAGAGGGTCGTTGCTCAGCGACGCCGGAACACTCTGCGTGAACTGACGGAAAGCAATGCTCAGGCCAATTCAGATGCAGAGGTTTGTGAGCTGGCAGCGCGAAAATTGGAGAATAATCCAGAAGATATTCCATTCGCACTTATATATATGACTACCGAGGATGGGCAAAGAGCGAGGCTGTATGGTAAGGTCGGAGGCTTAAAGGACGACTCTTTATTCTCTCTTCCTGAGATTAGGTTTGACGATAAAGACGTTATCTGGCAGCTGGGGGCAACGGCGTCGAGAGAGAAGCCCAAACATCTGACCAATTTGGCGCCTAAGCTGGCTGAAGGTTGGAATGAGGGCAGTAAGGTCCCAGTCCCTGATCAAGCATTAGTGCTGGCCCTTAACCGCTCGGGGCAACAAATGCCCGTTGCGTTCTTAGTCATCGGAGTAAGTGCTCAAAGACCTTTCGATCAAACCTACCGCACCTTTTTGAAATTAGTCGCCGACGAGATCGGTACGGCAATCAGCGACATTCAAGCTTATGCGGCAGATCGACAACGGGTTCGACAGCTGACCGAATTGGCCAATGCCCGAATGAAGATAGTTCAGGCTCAAACTGAGGCTGAGGTGGCTCAGGATAGGCTAACCCGAGTCGAACAAGCAGTAGCCAGAGTATCCCACTCTGATTTGCTGGCCAAAACCGATCTCGGAGAATTCTACAAAGAGTTGAGTCGTACCGTTGCTGAGCTGCTCGGCGCAGGCAGCGCTGTTTTCTCAAATCTCGATGAGAATAAACAGACTACAACTATCCATCCCAGCTCTTATGGAATTCCAGAAACTATTCCGCCTGACTTTATTACAAGCTCGGTGCGGCCGGGAACTCTGACTCACGAGATTATTTATAAGGGCCGGATTATCCGAACCAAAGAAACCTCAGGAAAAGAATACAACCCTTATCGGGAGTTCATGGCGATGATTCCAATAAGGGATTTCCTGGCAGTGCCCTGGCAACTCAGTGACCGGCCTCTGGGTGCGCTGGCAGTTTGGAACTCTAAGACTGGAGAGGGATTCTCTGAGGAGGACGCCGTAGTCCTTAAAATTATCGCTGATGTGGCCGCCCTGGTGCGGCAACTCACCGAAATGCGAGTCGAGTTGGCCGAAAAAGGAAAGCAAGAGGTGGAGAGACTAACTACTCTGGAGGAGGCAAAGACCACCCTCCTCAACCTAGCCTCCCACGAACTGAGAGGCCCGCTGGCGACGATTCGAGGCTACATCGACCTACTGGCCACCGGCTCACTCATCGGCAAGCCCGAGTTGACCGAAAAAGCCTACTCCACCCTGGCTAATAGGACTCAACAGATGGAGTTGTTGATTAATCAGATGCTGGAAGTAGCACGATTGGAAGACTATCGGTTGGTCCTGGAATTCAAACCTGTAGATTTGGGAGAGATAGTGCGGGCGCAGGTAGAGCAGGCTAAGCTCTCAATTTCCCCCGAGCACCAAATTCGATACATACAAGATTGCAACGTAATATCGGTGATGGGCGAACCGGAGCGATTGATCCAGATCATCTCCAACCTCTTCGACAATGCAATTAAGTACTCGCCGGAAGGTGGAGAGATCACAATCAGGACCTGCTGCGATGAGCAATCGGCATGGATGGAGGTGACCGACCAAGGATTGGGGATCGCCCTGGAGGATCAGGAGATAATATTTCAGCGGTTTGGACGAATTGTCACTGCCCAGAACAGCCATATCGATGGCACCGGGCTAGGCCTGCATCTGACCCGTGAGTTAGCCCGCATGCACGACGGCGACATCGAATTTACCTCCCAGGAAGGCGTGGGCAGTACCTTCATCTTCCGCATCCCACTTAATAAGCAGGGCTAAATTCACTTCCCGGTTATTCATACTCTTCTTTAGTGCCCCGAGTCAGAAGGAAGCGAAGTCGTGAACTTACTTTGCAGGTGGATCTGCACGGTTGCGATGTGCTGAGCGCAATTAATTTAGCCCTCTGTCAGGTGCGAGAAGCACGCAACAGCGGTTATCAGGCGGTGGAATTGGTCCATGGGGCGGCCGATGTCGAATACCCGGTTGAGGTAGGACGGGGGCGGATCAAGTGGGAGCTGCGCCGGCTGATTGAAGAGGGCGGGTTCGATGCCTGGGCAGATCCCTGCCGAAGTTGGATTAGGGCTGGATCAATAACTCTTTACCTCTGGTCCGGAGATAGTCGCTGGCAGTAGATCAAACTACTCTTGAATGCTTGGGGCAGCTCACGATAGCAAGCACTAAGGGCAAATTCCCTGCTATGCTTATCATCGTGAGCCATGACAAAATCTTCACCGCTGAAGAGTTAGGCATCGTGATCCGCACTAAGCGTAAGCAAGTAAGAATCAGCCAGATCGAATTGGCCGAACGAGCAAATGTTTCAAGAAGCGTGCTGCAGAAGCTGGAGGGGCGCGGAGGCGTTGTTCGCCTAGACATCATTCTCAAGCTGCTTACCGCACTCTCCCTGGATCTGGTAGTGGCCAGTCGGCCGACCTGGTCAGCTAGGGACTAGACTTGGCCTGCTCGATAAAGCTATGAATGAGCAACTCGAGATTGTATCTCACCAGCGGGTGATAGCCATCTTGGAGCGGAATCCTGATGGAATTCTCAGTTTCCGGTATGTTCCACATGCCGGCGATAATGTGGCTGCTACTCCACAAATCAGCGCTTCGCTCCCGATTCGTGAGGAGCCCTATGGAGAGGCCGAACTTCTTCCTTTCTTTGAGGGCTTGCTGCCCGAAGGGTTAGCCCGAGAGCAGCTGACGCTGCGGTTCCGGTTGGAGTTGACAGATGTCTTTGGACTGCTTCGGGAGATCGGGCGCGATATAGCCGGGGCTCTCTCGGTAGTACCTCCTGGAACTCAACTAGCCGCAACCGATGAGGCGGTCGAATGGCTGGATGAGACCCAGTTAGCCGAGCGAGTAGCCGAGCTGCAGGATTGGCCTTTGGCCGTCAACCCAGAACTAGAGATTCGGATCAGCCTGGCCGGAGTGCAGAGCAAGATGGCTGTAGTTATCGTTGGGGGACGGATTGGGTTACCTCAAGGCACTACTCCCTCAACACACATCTTGAAGCCCACCTCGCCAGAGGCTATGACCAGACGTCAGAGGCCAGTTTATCCAGCTCTAGTCGGCAACGAACTGTTATCTCTCCGTCTTGCCCAACTGAGCGGACTGGCGGTGCCGCAGTTAGCGCTGATGAGAATTGACGAACAACCCGCGCTATTGATCCAGCGCTACGACCGAGAGTAGGTCAACGG
>JBOHUW010000173.1:0-4523 GCA_050734895.1 Candidatus Dormibacteraceae bacterium
CTCCCTGTTGATCCGCTCGGCCCGCCGGCGCGCCAACTCCAGGGTAGCCAACAGCTGACCTCGCTCACCCAACTGATCGCAGGCCCCGCTGCGCAGCAGCGACTCCAGTGCCCGTCCGTTCACCTCCTGCGCTCCGATCAGCCGCTCGCAGAGGTCGCTAAGTGAACGGTACTCCCCCCCCACCTGACGCCGGCTCACGATCTGCTCCACCGCTCCCCGGCCGACATTCTTGATCGCCGCCAAGCCGAAGCGAATCTCCCCCTCAGGAGTAATCGTAAAGTCGGACCCCGATTGATTAATCTCCGGCGGCAGGACTTTAAGCTGGCGACGGTTGCAATCAACTATCGCCGCCGCCACCTTATCCGCATTTCCGGCGGAGGCGATCAGTAATGAAGTCATGTATTCAATCGGGTAGTTAGCCTTCAAATAGGCGGTCTGAAAGGTGATCATGGCGTAGGCGGCAGCGTGGGCACGGGGAAAGCCATACTCGGCAAACTTGGCGATGGTTTCGAAGATCTGCTCGGCCAGCCCGGATTCTATCCCTTTAGCCCGAGAACCGGCAAAGAATTTCTCCTTCTGCTGGGCCATCTTTGCCTTATCTTTCTTGCCCATCGCCGAACGCAGGATGTCCGCCTCGGAGAGGGTGAATCCGGCCAGCTCACGCGCCACCATCATCACCTGCTCCTGGTAAACGATAACCCCATAAGTGTCACCCAGGATCGCTTCCAGGGCGGGGTGCATATAGGTGATTGGCTCCCGCCCCTCCTTCCGAGCCAGGAAAGTAGGAATAAACTGCATCGGGCCAGGCCGAAATAGAGACACCGCCGCGGCCAGCTCACTGAAGGAGTTCGGCTTCAGCTCCTCCAGCATCCGCCGCATCCCCGAACCCTCCAGCTGGAAGACACCGTGAGTATCGGCGCGGGAGACCAATTCGTAGGCTGAGGGATGGTTGTAATCCAGCTTTTGGAGATCGATCTCCAGCCCTCGATGCTCCTTGATCAGGCGGAGAGCGCCACTGATGATATCCAGGTTCTGGAGCCCCAGAAAGTCCATCTTGAGCAGTCCGATATCTCCGACTGCCTTCATGTCGTACTGGGTGATCGCCTGGCGGATTTCATTTCCGGTCGCCCCCTGAGACTTGGGGGGGTGCTGGAGGGGAGAGTAGTTGACCAATTCATCAGGCGCGATTACCACTCCGGCAGCGTGGACGCTAACGTTACGCGAAACTCCCTCCAGCGATTGAGCAATTTCAATCATCTGGGCCAAGTCATAAGCCCGGCCATCCGGTCCCCGTTGAGGACCACTTTCGCAGGCCTGACGAAATTCCGGCACCTCCTCCATCGTCGCCTTCAGCGACTTGGAGCGCCCCTGATGGACGGGGACTAGCTTGGACAGCCTATCGCACTCCTTGAGCGGTACCTTGAGCACCCGTCCGACATCTCGGATTGCCGCCTTGGAGGCCATGGTGGTGAAAGTAATAATCTGGGCCACCCGATCTGCACCGTACTTCTCGTTGACGTAGCGAATCACCTTCTCTCGTCCTTCGACCGAGAAGTCGCTATCGATATCCGGCATCGAAATCCGCTCTCGATTGAGAAAGCGCTCGAAGAGAAGGCCGTGGGCGAGGGGATCGAGGCTGGTGATGCCCAGGCAGTAGGCGACCAGGCTGCCAGCCGCACTGCCTCGCCCTGGTCCGGTGACAATTCCCTGTTCCCGAGCAAAGCGGAAGAAATCCCAGACGATGAGGAAGTAACTGGAGTAGCCGGTCTCGGTGATTACTGCCAGCTCACTCTCCATCCGCTCGTGAACGGCAGCCTCCGGGTTATCCCCATAGCGCTCGCGCGTCCCGGCCATGACCAGCTCTCGGAGATAGCTCTCGGCAGTATGTCCGGTGGGAACTTCAAAGGGAGGAAGCAGGGTTTTGCCAAGCTCGATCTCCAACCCAACCTGATCGGCTACCTCCAGAGTATTGCTCACCGCTCCGGGGAGATCGGCAAATATCTCGGCCATTGTCGAGGCTGTTTTGAGATAGAAATCCTGAGAGTCGAAGCGCCAACGGTTGAGATCTTCATGGTTGTTTCCGGTCTGCAGACAGAGCAGCACATCGTGCGCTCGGGCATCGTGCTGATGGACGTAGTGGAGGTCGTTGGTCCCGACCAGACGAAGGCCGAACTCCTTGTGGAATCCGAGCAGCGCCTGATTGACTTTTTCCTGATCGAAAATACCGTGCCGCTGTACTTCCAGAAGGTAACGATCAGGACCGAAGATATCGCGATAGGTGGCGATAGTCTCTCGTGCCGCCTCCATATCGCCGGCCACCGATTTGGTCGCCACTTCGCCGGCCAGGCAGCCAGAGAGGCAAATTAGGCCGGAGGCGTATTTGGCCAGCACCTCGCGGTCGATTCGCGGCTTGTAGTACATCCCCTCCATCTGGCCAATGCTGCAAAGCCGCATCAAGTTGCGGTAGCCCTGGGCATCGGCGGCAAGCAGGGTTAGGTGATAGGGATCACGATCAATACGAACATCGCGGGCTTGCCGCGCTCGAGGGGCGACGTAGGCTTCAAAGCCGATGATTGGTTTGATCCCCGCCGCTCGACAGGCCTTGTAGAAGGCGATCGCCCCATACATCGAGCCATGATCGGTCATCGCCAAGGCAGGCATCTCCAGTTCGGCGGCACGAGCCACCATCTGCTGGATCCGACTCGCCCCATCGAGCAGCGAGAACTCGGTGTGGTTGTGCAGGTGAACAAACTGTTGTGGGATCTTGGACATCTCTGAGGTTCTACTGAGATTACCCCGGAAGGATGGGTTAAAGAAGGGCGGGGAGAATATTCAGGTGACGTCCGGCCGGGGTACTAACTACTCCAAAATGACGACGATCGAGGGTAAGGATGTCAGTTGTCCGGTGACGATCTGCCAGCACCAGCAGAGAGGCATCGGCCAAACCCAGCTCCAGATCACCGTACTTTTGAATGACCTCCTGGGCCTGTTTCACATCGTGCTCGGAAAAACTCTCCAATCGGTAAGCCCCCCGAGAAACTTCCTTCAAGAAGGCTAGCTCAGCAGCTTGACCAACCCGAGTTAAAATCATGTAGTCCAATTCGGCCAAGATGAATGAAGAGAGTATTCCAATTCCTTCATAGTCTCGCAACGTCTTTGATACCACTTCATGATCCTGCTGGTCAACATCTAGGAACGCCAGTAGAGCACTACTATCGAGCAGAATCAACGCTCACCAAATCCCTTTAGGTATTTATCGAAATTTCTGGCCAGATCAGGCTGGCCACTATTGAATATCCCAGCTCTCGGTTTTGGCCTGAATTTCTGAAGTGCAATCGCCACCCCCTCCCGAATTAATGACGCAGCCGAACTCCCTGATTCTTGTGCCGTCCAAGCCAGCTTTTGGCTGAGCTCGTCCGTTAGATAGACAGTAGTTTTCTGCATGCTATATATTATGCCATACAAAAGTGAGGCCTTATAAACACGATGACCTACCAAGGCTGCAATCTACAGTTGCTCGCTGGTCGCAATTAGTCGGAGATTGCGGCTATTGTCATATTGGCGAACTCTCCCACCGTATTTACGAGAATCTTCGCGGACGTCACCCGATAGGTGACCTCGTGCACATATGGGAAGACGGCGATAACATTAGCTGTATCATCGTCTTGGATTCGAGAAACGTCATGAAACGTTCGGATATCGGCGATAATCTCAGGCTATGCTTTCCCTCTCCGACCTCCCCAACCGAATGCCGGATAACCCGGTGCGGGCCATCTTCGCCCGCGCCGCGACCATCCCCGATTGCATCCGATTAGAGGTCGGTCAGCCCGATTTCCGCACCCCGGAGCACATCTGCCAAGCAGCCGAACAGGCGATCCGGGATGGCTGGCATTACTACACCCCGATGGGCGGGTTGCCTTCACTAAAGGAGCGAGTTATCGCCAAGCTGACTCGGGTCAACCAGATTTCAGCTTCAACCGACCAAATCGTGATCGGCAACGGCGCCACCGCGGTGCTCTCCGGAGCCATGGTCAGCTTGGCCGGAATAGGAGACGAGGTGTTAATCCCCGATCCCCACTGGGGAGGCTACTTGGGGATGGCGGCCTTGGCCGGAGCTGAGGTGGTGCGTTACCCCTGTCCAGCCGAGAATGGCTACCTTCCGGATCTCGAACAGTTGGACGCGCTGATCACCCCAAGAACCAAGTTATTGGTGATCAACTCTCCTTACAACCCAGCAGGGGTAATCTTCTCCCGCGAAGCGCTACGCGAGGTCGGGGAGATCGCTGCTCGGAGAGGACTGTGGATCCTCAGTGACGAGGCCTACGATCAAATTGTGCTCGATGGCACTCATGTGGCACCCAGCATGCTCAGCTGTGCTGATCCAGAGCGAGTGATAGCCGCTTTCACTTTCAGCAAGACCTATGCCATGCCCGGCTGGCGGATCGGCTACGGCTGCGGACCGAAGTCTGCCATTCAAGCGATTACCAAGGCCTGCGACGGGATGTACTCCTGCATCAATACCC
>JBOHUW010000174.1:0-4519 GCA_050734895.1 Candidatus Dormibacteraceae bacterium
ACCCCGAGGCGTGAACCCTCCATTCCGCGCAGCAATACAGACGGGCTGGGCGTGATCTCGACTGTGGCGAAGCGACATTCGAAGCGGCCCGAGCGATTGCGAATGAAGCGCGGCTGGTGCCGGTCGTCCACCCCTCGCCGCGGCACCCACCCGAGCAACGCCATCAGCTGAGCACCATTACAAACCCCAAGCGAGAATGTATCTGGCCGGTTATAGAAACGCTGGAACTGCTCAGTCAACGTCCTATGGAAACGGATTACGCCCGCCCAACCCTTGCCGGCGTCGAGTACGTCGCCGTAAGAAAAGCCGCCGGGAAATATCACGCCTCGGAACTGGTCGAGCGATACACGTGCATTGAGCAGATCGGTCATCGTGACATCCCAAACTTCGAAGCCGGCGGAGTAGAACGCCGCTGCCATCTCGCGGTCGCCATTCGAGCCTTGTTCACGAACGACGGCGACTCTTGGCTTATCAGCCGCAGATAGACGCTGGGGCGGAGTGGCGGTTGGAGTAAACGAGAGTCGCCAGTTCGGCGCCGTAACCAGGGGTTGGGTGGCTGCTGCCTCCTCATCGACACACTTCGGATTGGCCTGCAATCGATCAAGCACCGTGCTCGTGTCATCCCACAGCGACCGGAGCTCGACCATCGGACGATCGATCACGACTTCTCCATTGTGACGGACGACAGCTCGCCCCCCAACCTCGCCAACGCGACCGATAACGGTGGCGGGCACTCGGCGCGGGCGAAGGAAGGACACGACGGCCTCGCCGTCGGTAGCCTCCAGCACCAAGCCCAGCTCTTCCGCGAACAATGTAGCGACGGCCTCGGCTTCCGATCGTATGTCGACCTCAAGGCCCGCATTTCCGCCGAAAGCCATCTCGAGGAGTGTAGTGACAAGCCCGCCATCACTACGGTCGTGGACAGATACGATGCTTCGATTGGAGACCAGCTCCTGCACCGCCCTGAAAGCTCGGGCAAGAAGCTCCGCATCGGCAAGATCAGGAGCCTCATCCCCAACTTGCTGCCACGCCTGCGCGAGCGCCGAACCACCGAGGCGATTGTGGCCCCCGGACAGATCTAGGAAAACCAAGGCATTGCCGCTACTTTTCAGCTCCGGGGTGACTTTGATATTGACGTCTTTCATCGGAGCATAGGCGGCGATCACCAGCTGGCCGGGGGCGTTGATCTTCTCGCCTTGTTCGTCGACAACCGCCATGCTGAGGCTGTCCTTGCCGCCATCGACGGCCATGCCGAGCTTGATCATCAGATCGCGCATAACGATGGCCGCGCGATGCAACGCAACTCCCTCGCCCGGAAGCTTGGCCGCCCACATCCAGTTGGCCGAACAGCGGACATCGGGCAAAGCCGTGATGCGAGCTCCGACCAAGTTGAGCACCGCCTCGGCAACCGCCATGCGGGCCATGGCTGCGGTGTCGATGAGTCCCTTGATGGCCTGTTCGCCAAGGCTGAGCGCGACCCCACGATTGCTGAACAGGCTTTGGCCGATAACGGCGTAGTCGGATAATGGAAGATGATTGGGACCGACACACTGCTGTTGAGCAACGTGACCCGTTACACAACGATCGGCTTTACGGGTGAGATAGCTCTTCGACGACACCGAGGGTAGTCGCAACACCCTATCGAGGGCTTCTTCCACCGTCAGAAGAGGGAGAGTCAGCGGAGCAGTCGGTTGCTTTACCGTCTCCAGATGCACTGCCTTCGGTTCGACATCGCCGAGGATCGGTTCGAGCGACAGATCCACGGGCAATGAATCATCGCTCTGGTCATGAATCACCAGACGCCCATCTCCCGTCACCTCGCCTACCACGGCGATGGGGGCCTTCTCCCGCTTCGCGATGTCCGTCACCAAATCGAGGTGCTCAGGACGGACCAAGATCGCATTCCGCTCTTGAGACTCGTTGCCCCAGATCTCCAGCACCGAGAGGCTTTGGTCACCGACCGGAAGGGCCCGGAGATCGATCCGGGCACCGGCGGGATACACGATCTCCGGTAGCGCGTTGGCGTCACCACCTGCTCCGAGATCATGGGCAGACACGATTGGATTACGGTCGCCCAGCTCCAGACAGGCGCGAAGCACGCGGCCCATGACCTGCTCCATCTCGGGATTGCCACGTTGTACGGCATCGAAATCGAGTTCCGCCGCATTCTCGCCGGCGATCAGTGAACTTGCTGCGCCTCCCCCCATGCCAATGCGATACGCTGGGCCGCCGACCTGTACGACGAGCAGGCCGGTCTCGGGAAAGCCCTTCTCGATATGACAAGCGTCGAGCTGGCCTGCTCCAACGGAATACATGATTGGCTTGAACCAGGAGCGATACCCGCCCGGTGTCGGCATGCCGAATGTGCGAACAAATCCGTAGATCAGCGGTTCGCCGAAACAGTTGCCATAGTCAGAGGCGGCGTTGCTCGATTCGATGAGAATGTCGATCGGAGCCGCCAGGTTCGCCGGCGGGGTGTGATCGTCGTGTTCCCATGGATGATCGGCAATATGCAGATTCCCGACACAGTAGGCAGCCCCAGACGCGACCACCATGCCGCCTCGTCCTACCGCCTGGTTGTCGCGGATGCGACCTCCCGAACCAGTCGCGGCACCTGGATAAGGCGCGACACCCGATGGGAAGTTGTGTGTCTCGGCGGTGAGCGTCGGATGATAGACACGCTTGTCGAGCTTCATCGAACTCGGTTCCGTGCCCGGACGCTCCGGCAGAAGATCCAGAACCGGCGGCCCTTGGATGGCCGAGCTGTCGTCGTGAAAGGCGATCACCGAGTTGTTGGGATTACGCTTCCAGGCTTCCTTCACGATTGTCATGAGGCTGTCGCGCTGCTCTTCACCGTCAATGATCAGCCGTCCTTTGAAGAACCCGTGACGGCAGTGCTCCGAATTGCCCTGGCCGAGCTGGAAGAGTTCGACATCGGTCGGATTACGGCCAAGCTGATTGACAAATAGGTCATAAAAACGCTTCAGGTCCTGGTCATCCATGGCCAGCCCCCTTTCTTTGTTCTCTCGCGCCAGCGCCTCCATTCCTTCTTCAATGAGCAGTACCCGGCGTACGGGTTCAGGCACGAGTCCTGTCTCGAACGTCTTTAAGGGGGTGGGATAAATCGTCTCGGTCATACGGTCGTGCAAACCGGCGGCAATCTCGATGAGTTGCTCCTCGGTTAACGACACATTGAAGCCGAATCGGCGTGAGCGTTCCAAGCGACGAATAGAGTAAATCTCGTTGATGTGACAGATGGAGACCGCCGTGGACGACCAGGCCGTCTCGAAGTTGAGCCGGGGCCCGATCTCTAACCCCGATTTGGCGCCACCGAGGAACGTCTTGTCCGAGAAGCCCTCTCGATCGAAGGTTTCGGCGAGCAGCCACTCCAGTACATTGCGTTCACGAGAGGTTAGTTCCGTGGTGGCTTCTATGTAGAAGCTAAGCTCGGCCTCGACCGTTACATCTGAGTGTGTCGAAATCGCACGGGCGAGGCGATGGGCGGTGGCGAGATCTTGGGGTAAGACTGCGTTGCGACGGTGATAACGAATCATTCAGCTTTAGTCACTTCCCACCCCAGACCAAAAGTTATCCTAAGCGGTGAAGCAGGACAGAAAGGAGATTCAAGAGGCATTAGCGCCTTTTAAGTTTACGAAATTGCTTGTTTTGAAATCCATTGAGACGGAGCGTATCCTCGAATTCGGTGGAAGAAATCTTGCTTGAAGTTGATAGCCAATATATTGCGGCAAGGCTTTTTGAGCCCACTTTGCCGAACGGTCACGGAATATTTTTCATCCACGGATGGCGGAGCAGACAAGACAGCCCGAGAGGTTATGCAGAAAGCCTCACCACCGAAGGATTCACCTGCTTAACATTCGATTTGCGAGGCATGGGTGAAAGCGAGGGAGACATTCAGCTACTCTCCCGGAGGGATTATCTGGACGACTGTTTGACGGCGTATGACACACTTGCTTCAACTCCAGGCGTTACCGAGATGAGTGTCGTCGGATCAAGCTTCGGGGCGTACATGGCGTGTATTGTGACCGCTTATCGCAACGTTTTCAGTCTTGTTCTCCGAGTTCCCGCCAACTATCCGAACGAGGATTTTGACAAACCGCAGGTCCGACACTCGGACGCACTTGACGCAGAGCGCTGGCGAACGCAAGAGCGACAGCACAGCGATAGCTACTCGCTTGCAGCGCTCCATCGCTATCCAGGCAAGGTGTTGATCGTCGAATCAGAGAAGGACGAGATCGTTCACCACTCTACGGTCGAGAGCTTCATGAGGTCGGTTCCGAACAAGATCGATGTTACTCACGTGATCATGAGAGATGCCCCTCATAGCCTCGGAACGGATAACTTGAAACAGCAGTACGATGGAATCCTGCGAAATTGGTTCACCGGGCAATGTGCGGTAGCGAAGTAAGTGGCTCGGATTTCGATTTCTTAACAGCCAAATCCTGGCCTTTCGAACGTGCGTTTGTTAAAGTGGAGACATGCCCAACGCCCACTCCCAAGA
>JBOHUW010000175.1:0-4509 GCA_050734895.1 Candidatus Dormibacteraceae bacterium
AGTATACATTTGATCATTTGACCTTAGCACTTCGACAAGAGTACCCGATAAAGCTTAAGCCTAGCAAGGAATGGAGCTCAAAGGATGGCGAAACAGCACGTCAGTCGAGATGGAGCATTTTGCAAGAAGGTGACGCTGAAGGCGTATTGATTGGTGGTAACTTCAACACGTTCCATTTATTGCAAGGAACTCAATACCAGCCGATCTTTGACAGGCCGTTTGTTCTCGTGGCAGAGGATGACGATGAGAGCGGTGAACTAACGACAAGGTACTTTTCCAGGCGGCTTGAATCGATCTTGCAAATGCCTGGTGTTCGGAAAACCTTGAGGGCTATAGTTATCGGACGCTTTTTGCCGAAAAGCAACGTTGCAGCTGACGAGTTGGCAAGTGTGATTGCATCAAAAAACTTAGGTGATATTCCTGTGGTATCCAATGTAGACCTTGGCCACACTTTACCAATCTTGACGCTCCCCATAGGCGGAAGACTAAAACTATCTGCTACAGACAAGGACGTTGAGATTATTGTGACGAGTGCCTAGAGAAGACATTCGTCAAGAGACGCGGAATCCCTTCGATTTCCCCTTTTTGAATCGCTGCCTCGCAAGTTGCCAGGGACTGCCCCGGATTATGTGCATACCCGTAACCAATAGCCAGCTCAATTAAAGCTGTTGCGAGTGCGCTGGGATCACCAGAAAGACCTGCATATTGAACTGGCTGCTGATCGAGGGATTGGTCAAAATCATCTACCTTGAAGACCACGCCGATGCTCTGCGACGCGAGCCCACCCCAATAGGGGAGCTTATCAAGGAAGTGGCGTCGGCCATCGAAACTGAACGCTTGACTAAAAGTATCGAGATCGAGCAGAGGCTCCCCGCGCCTGACATACTGGCTACAGTTGATCGCCACCTGCTGCGGCTGGAGTCAATCAGTTTGGTGGGCAATGCGATCAAATACTCTCCCGCTCAATCCAAGGTGCGGATTACGATTAATTCAGGCTCAGAGTTGATGATTGCCGTGGGCGACCAGGGGCCTGGCATTGAGGCATCGGAGATAAAACGGGTCTTCGAGCGATGGCAGCGGGGCACTACCACTACGGCTTCCGGCCTCGGATTGGGCCTATATCTAGCCCGCAAGACCGTTGATCTCCATGGAGGGCGAATCACTTTGGAGAGCACGCCGGGTGAAGGTTCGATCTTTACGATCGTCCTTCCAACAAGCTGAACTCTATAATCCAAGGCGTTGCGGAGAGAAAAGAGTTACTCATGACAGTCATATCGCGGAATCCCTCTACGGGAGAGACTTTGGGGACGTTCGACTCTGCAACGAAGGTGGAAGTCGAGGCTGTAGTCTCGCGTTCGAGGTCAGCTCAAGAACGCTGGGCGAAACTCGCATTGGCCGACCGCAGGCAGTATTTTGACCGTCTGAAGTCGATCCTCGAGCAGGAGGTGAGCAATATCCTCGAACTGGTGAAGCTTGAGACAGGCAGGGTAATTCCTGATGGTGAGGCTGAAGTATACGACGTCATAGATGGGATTCGATATTATTCAGAAGAAGCGGAGCGTTGGACCGGATCTATACCATTCAAACTGAATGAGGAGGCGCTTCCCAACACGCAGGGGAAACTTGAGTATATTCCCTTAGGTGTCATCGGGTTAATCATGCCATGGAACTTTCCTTTCTATTCTCCTGGCATGTTTGCCATAGCAGCAACGATGGCTGGTAACGGCGTTGTTATCAAGCCGTCTGAGTACTCAACTATGGTTGGGATCAAGATCGGTGAACTGTTCGAACGCTCGGGATTCCCTCATGGATTGGTGTCTGTCGTGGCAGGAGCGGATGATACAGGGGTTGCGCTATCTCGTTCACCTGTTGACAAGATCTTTTTTGTTGGATCGGTGGAGACCGGGCGTCAAGTAATTTCGAACGCTGGTGGTACTCCCGTGCAGGTCGAGCTAGGTGGTAATAGTGCAGCTTTAGTGCTTAAGGACGTAGATTTGGAGCTGGCGGCACAGGGCGTAGCGTGGGGGGCAACCTATCACTCGGGACAGGACTGTGTGGGAATCAAACGAATTTTCGTTGATAAAGCCGTTTCCAAGGAGTTCATCGCTCGTTTAATGGAGATAGTTTCAGGTCTACGCCAGGGTGTTGACTACGGGCCTTATATTTCTCGCAAAGCGAGAGATAATGTGGCGTCGAGGATCCAAGCAGCGGTGGGCCCTGGAGCTCAATTACTAGTCGGGGGAGAACAACGGGATCCAGGTTATTGGCTCACGCCATCAGTTTTATTATTGAAAGATTTGTCGTCTGAATTGGTTAGGAAGGAAACGTTCGGAAACGTTGCTCCGGTTATTGAAGTGGCTAGTACCGAGGAGGCGATCAAGCTAGCTAATTCCACGGGCTATGGGTTGTCGAACGCCATATTTTGCAAGGACGAGGCGATTGCCCTGGAGGTCGCGCGTCGACTTGAGGCTGGAATGACATTCATTAATGACCCGCTGATGTCTTTTCCAGGAGGGGACCACTGGACAGGTTGGAAGGATTCGGGAGTCGGTACGGTTGAGACGAAGTATGCTCAATGCCTGAAAAAGCGGGTGATTACTGTGAACCGAGGTAATGCTCGATCGTTCTGGTATCCATATTAAAGATATTTATTGCCGCACTAGTATTCTGATTCCCTGGTTCGCATGTATGTGGAAGTTAAGATCGACGAGAATAATCCATCACCTTTGATGGTGTTAATTTTCGGGTGAGTGCCAGGATTTTAAGATCATTTTCATAAAAGTACCTCTATGAGCTCAGGAAATTCTCTGGTTTTCATATCCTCAAAACAAAAGTGCCCGTAGTTATGGAACTTGCGGTATGTGATGCCTTTTACTCTGTTGCGAACGATCTTTACCGTTTTTTGTACGCTGTCAAGGTCATTATCAGAATTGAAGATAGTGATACCTTTGGTGCGGCTTAGAAGATTCGGATCGATCTCAAAATCATCAAAGAAGTGTTTAGTATGTTCTTGGTCGGGATCGAGCCAGGGCGCAACCCACAATACTTTATCAACTTTTAAGTCTTCGTTGATACTTAGATATTTAATCCAAAAGCCCGCGCCGGTACTATGGCCGACCAAAATAGTTTCCGGGCCAAGATCAAAACGCTCTACCTCGCGCTGCCAAATTTTCCAATTGCGGTCAAATGACCAGGGCACTTCAACAGTTGCTGTTGGGATATCATGAATAAGAAGTTGCTGCTGGAGCCACGGGAGCCAATGTTGATTGCTGGCTGACGGCATTTGGGGATCGTAGTATTCGGCTTTGCTTCGGGCGCCGTGGAGGATGATTGCGTTTTTCATGATTCTCCTATCATGTCTCAAGAGATAGTGGATATCTGCCTCGCGATATCGTGGAGCTGTTCGATTGGCAACTCACAGTTCCTCATCCCCCTGGACGGACATGGGCATGTTCGTCGCCAGTGGGGAACGAGACCCCTGGGAGTGGCATTCTGAATCCCCTCCTATAGCACACGGACTCACTCAGCCTCGGCTGCTGCTGTCTATGCTGTTGCGCTGCGCTCGGCCATAGCGGTGCCCATGATTCCGGTCCCGAGCCAAGCTACTACTGACTTTGCTGAGGGGTTGCCAATGTGCTCGTTCATTTATTCTCGACCTCCTCCACCGTCTCTAACCTTCAGGTTGTGGCGGTAGGGTTCACCTTGGAAAACTGCACTCTTCGAGTGCCAGTCGTCGGCTGCAAACTGGCTCTCAGCCGTCAGTGCGCCGCTGAGAAGGCCATCGGCCAGCGGACCATAGACGAGGCCGCCAATGTTATGCGCTCGGGTGTAAGGCAGGATGGAAGATGGGAGTGCAAAACAGGGCGACTTGTTGTCGGATCGGATCCTAGAGTATTACGATCAGGGTGCCCTGGGGCAGCATCCGTCGCGCGGCAGCGACCTGCTCGATCTGGTCGCGTAGAATGCGCTCGGCCTTAGCCAGTTCAGTGCGGGCAGTAATGTACTCGGCGCTCGCTCCCACTGGCCACATCGACAGCATGTTGTTTTCCGCATCGCCCATCGCGGATGATCTCCTTCGTCAATCGCAATCGGTCAACGCATAAATGTACGATCTAAAATTTGATCGCGAGTTTCCGGCCAGCAAAAGGGGCTTATCCATGTCTTTTATGGATACTCTGGCTTCCTGCCTAGTCCCCTTATTTGCCTACGATTATGCACGTGCCTACTGCGTTGTGGAATGAATACCTAAGGCTAGATACCATGAGTGGGAGCGGCCTGCTAGTGCTGTCTCCGGTTCTCGTTTCCGACTTGAAATCTTCTGGGTGGGATCTGTCGAGGGCTGAGGTCACTTCAATGCCAGACCCGGAGTATTCTCGCTTCATAGAGGATGGTCTGTCCCCTAAAAAGTGGAGTTGGTTTATGAGAATAAGCTGATCAACTTAGGAGGATAGATGCCAAGAAGATATGCGCCAGAGTTCCGAATGCGAGTGATCGAGAGGGTAGGCTCTG
>JBOHUW010000176.1:0-4489 GCA_050734895.1 Candidatus Dormibacteraceae bacterium
GTCCGTGGGCACTACACCTAGCCCCTACAATTTCACGGGGTTATTTGACCACGCGTCAATTCCAAACCTCATGGGTTACGGTAGAGTAGGCGACTGGTTCGGTTTAACTCCCCCAGCCGCCCCTCATCGAACCATGCATGAGGTTTTCCCTCACACGGCTCTCCGACAGTGTTCATGTGGTCGCTATCGCGTTCAGGCATATCGGACTCTCCCAGAGAGACGAAACACTCCCAATCCAGATATCCAGTCATGGGTGTGGATCCGCTCCCATCTACACCCAGAGCGTTGCCTCTTCTTACTATCGAAGAGCGCTAATTGCTCTTTGACGTAGCTGTCGATTTGAGAGAACTTACGATTCGAGTTTCCTCGACCAAAGTAATTAGCCCATCCTCTTAACACCGGATTTAGCTTTGTCACCAGCGCATCTATGGAATTCACAAGCATGAAGCGCGGACTACAGATCGCTCTGACCGTTGAGCTTCGTTGCATGCCGTCTCCTCTACGCCAGAGCGATTCCAGGCTGCTCCAGATTCCATGGACCGGACTGCTGCCTTCACCCCGTAACTCCAGGTTCGGCTCGCTCTTCCCTTACGGGCGGACGTTACGACGCGGCAGAGTTCACTTGATGTTACGGCCTGCAACTTTGCTTCTCCTCGCTTCGACGCTCGGGTCTCCCCTGACGCCGGAGGTTAACTACCGAGCTCCTCTGGCGGCTTGCTCGGACGGGACTTACACCCGCTACTCGACTGACCCTTCTGGGCACACAATTTACGCCGTCCAGTACTAGGTCAGCCTGGATCGGACCCCTTAGCGACGGGACGGTTGGGGGCACAGCTGTACTGGAACCAGGAGCCGGGGTAGAGACACCCTCGACCGATGCCGGCAAGTTCCAATGCAAGAAGGTTATGGCAGGCGCTTGATCACGTAACTCGTCAGCTGCGACTGGCGAAGCACGCTCTCGATACTGCTAGTAGATCACGCCTCTTCGCGGTGCAGACATGATATCAGCAGCCAACCGAAAGGCCACCACCATTAAGTATGGGGAGCCTTCATCAAACCCAGGGCGAGGACCGTAGCCCATAAAGCACGACGTCCAATAAGGATCCAGATCAAACTTCCCAGACTTGACTCCCGCATCTGGGCGCCGAACCCAGGAAGTACTACTTGCGGGAGTATAATCGCTAAGATGAATAGTGGATTCGTCAGCCGTCGTCATGAACTCGCCGAGCTGAGCGAGCTCCTTGATCGAATTCGCGAAAGTGGTGACGGCCAGATTCTGACCGTGCGTGGACGGCGGCGCGTCGGTAAGTCCCGCTTGGTCCAAGAATGGCTCCTTGCCAGCAAGACACCAAACGTCTACTTTGAGGCCTCTCGCCTCACCGACCGGCAGGAACTCACCGCGTTCACCGCTGCCATCGCATCGTCGAACCTTCCACTGGCGGACGAGGCGATAGGTATCGGAAGTTTCGGCTCTTGGGAGGCGGCTCTAGCATTCGTCATTCGGCGAGCAAAGCGCAGTAACCCGCCGGTGGTCGTGATCGACGAATTCCCATATCTTAGGCGGGGAAACGACAATATCGAGACACTCTTTCAGCATGCGTATGACACTCTGATCGACCATCGCGCGCCGATTCTCGTGATCCTCGTCGGCTCCGATCTCTCTCTTATGGAGCGTATGCATCGCTACTCTGAGCCACTCTACGGCCGAGTCAGCGAGATGATCATCCGACCAATGACGCCGGCCGATACCGGCGAGATGCTCAACCTGAAGCCGGCCGATGCGCTCGACGCCCACTTGATCACGGGTGGTATTCCTGAACTAGTCGAAGCATGGCGCCCCGGCGAGGCACCCGAGACGTTCCTGGCCCGCGAATTGCGTCCGGTGACGCGCCTGGTCGTCGGCGCCGAACGAGTGCTGGCGGCAGAGTTCCCCCACGACGTCCCGGCTCGCGAGGTATTGACGGCAATCGCCGGTGGCATGTCGACATATAGTTCTATCGCCAATCGGGTGGGAATTCCGCAAACCACGCTCGCGCGAACGCTAAAGATTCTCACCGAAGACAAGCGAGTGGTCACGGCTTCGCAGCCGATGTCTGTCCCCCGCGATGCGCGTCTCAAGCACTACGTCATTGCCGACACCTACTTGCGCTTCTGGCTCGAATTAGTCGAACCGGCTCTCCCTGAACTCGAACGAGGGCGGAATGAGCTCGTACTGAGCCGAATCCTAGCCCGGTGGTCCACCTACAGGGGCACGGCGATCGAGCCGATCATTCGTGAGGCAATCACGAGGATACTGCCGGACGAACGGTTCGGGGATGCACTGTACTGCGGCTCCTGGTGGCGTCGAGACCAGGTGACCGACGTGGACCTGGTCGGCATCGATCGCGAGGCTAAGCCCCGACAGGTCTCGTTCGTGGGTTCGATCAAATGGCGTGAGCGGTTGCCCTTCGACGATCACGATCTGGCCGAAGCGCATCGATGGCGCGAACTGGTGCCTGGCACCGATCGACTGACCCGCCTTGTCGGTGTGTCGCGCTCGGTATTCGACGCGCCCGGCCTCGACGTGCGGATCGGGCCGGATGAGATCGTGCAAGCATTCCGATGAGATTCAGGATCAGCCCCAACGATCCACCAGACATCGTGCGACATCTGCGGGGCCAAGCGCAGGGTCTTAGGCCCTCTCACTCGATATCAACGTGGCCGTAATTTGCCTCGTGGGTAGCGAAGTATAGATGGGCGTGAAGTCGGCACCGTTCGTTGAATGGTGCGTGGCATGAGGGGCAGCTGTTCGCGGAGAGATAGCTGTGAATGGTGTGTTCAGTCGAGCAGACACCGCACAGGACCGCTTTCTGTTGCCGTTCGTTCATCGCCCATTGTTCGGCGACGTGGGTTTCTAGCTGCTCGTGGCAGAGGTGGCAGGGATAGTAGCGAAGACAGCATTTGAACTTGATGGCAATGATGTCCTTGGCTGTTCCGTAGTGGACGCATCTAGTTTGATTGTCAATCGTCTTTCCGAAGACGTGTGCCAGTTTGAATCCCCACGGGTTCGGTGAAGACATTAGTAAATAGCCTCGTACTCAACGGGAGGTATATCCTTATCCTGAATGAACGTTGACGTCGTCGTCATTGGCTTGGGTGCAATGGGCAGTGCTACTGCCTATCAATTGGCGAAACGAGGGGTCACTGTCACCGGCATCGACCGCTTCTCCCCACCGCACGCGTTCGGGTCCACCCATGGCGATACTCGAATGACTCGCCAGGCAACCAGCGAAGGAGAAGCATACGTCCTCCTGGCCATCCGGTCACAACAGCTATGGCGCGAGATCGAGAGCGAGACCGGCACTGACCTATTCACAGCATGCGGCAACCTCATTTTGACGGCAGCCTCCGTGAGTACGGACCAGTATGGTGGCAGCGGATTCTTCGCTGCCACCGTCTACGCTGCCAAGGAGTACGGCATCGAACACGAGGTACTCTCAACCGATGAGACCCGTTCTCGCTTTCCTCAATTCCATCTGAACGAAGAGTACCTCTGCTACTACGAGCCCGGCGCAGGATTTGTTCGGCCCGAAGCCGCCGTTGCCGCACAGTTGGAACTCGCTAGTCGGCATGGCGCCCATATTCATCGAAACGAACGTGTTACTCGGATGGAGGCAACAAGCAACGGCGTGACCGTCCACACCGACAGGGCGACATATGCGGCCGATCAAGCCATCGTCACCGCTGGTCCTTGGATCGGTCAGCTGGCGGGCGGAAGTTCGGACATCGCGCAGCTGTTTGGTATCTACCGCCAGGTCCAGCACTGGTTCGACACGACCGGTTCTGATGTGTCGCTCACGGCCGACCACATGCCGGCCTTCATTTGGCGGTTCGGGCCGGAAGACAGCGATTATTTCTACGGTTTTCCGGCTATCAACGGCCTCGAGGGGGGACTGAAGGTAGCAACAGAGCAACATACGGTAACGACAGATCCCGATACGTTGAACCAGGAAGTAAGCGCGGAGGAATCGCGCGTCATGTTCAAACGGTACGTAGATGGTCGCCTACCGCTTCGAGCTTCGGTGATAAAGACGGACCCCTGCATCAAGACCGTCACACCCGATACTTACTTCATCATTGATCGACATCCCGAACACCCCAATGTCCTGCTCGCGTCCCCATGTTCGGGCAATGGCTTCAAGCATTCCGCGGCGATCGGGGAAGCGCTTGCTGAGTGGGCGATCGATGGAAAGCCAACGATCAACTTGTCAACATTCGCCCTCGAGCGGTTTGCATCCTGACCACCGTTGGGATGGCGTCCAGTTGGCCAGCGATGAACAAAGCGGTAGCGCACTTCCCTAGCTAAGCATCTCTTCAACACCGAAAACTAAGACCTTGGCCGAAGCAACCGAGGAATCTACTCCACCACGTCCCCACAGCGCAAAGAGCGGCTCCTCCACCAGGTTAGGAACATACTTAGCCTTGGCTATCAACGCAGTCAGATCTCGCC
>JBOHUW010000177.1:0-4487 GCA_050734895.1 Candidatus Dormibacteraceae bacterium
CTTCAGGGGATGCTTGGGCTCAGGCTGTCAACGCTTCAGCCCCTTCGACTTCGCTCTCGCTCGATCCTGGAGCCTCGGGCACAATTACCCTCACCATTACTCCAATCGCGACCAGTGGAGAGGTGGTACGGGGTTTTATTGGGGTGGATACCTACAACGTGTATACGGGCAGCGGCGACGAGGTGGGGCTAATCCCCTACACCTACAAAGTGGGGTAGTCTTTATTCGTGGCAGGCCCAAAAGGGCGGTCTGACAGCGCAACCATTACGAACGAATAATTGCAAGCGATGGCGAACTCGAGACCATCCAGATCTATATCGATGCCACCCCATTCGTTGGGGCGATTAATCTAGTCCTATCCGGCTGCTTGTTGCGAGAGCTCGTGTAGTCCTGGTCGGTCAGGAAGGTAATCGCCGTGCAGGACGTCTGGATCTAGATCCAGACCGTTCGGCCAAGCGATGGTTCCGGCGTCTTCATCTACTCTTACTTGGCGAAAGTAAGAGGGATCTTTTAGAGGTTCAAACATTGGCCCCCACAGCCTATCTTCAAGATCGACCACTCGGCTCAGACCATCACTAAAATCAATGCGTAGCCGATAATCGTCCAGGGGTTGGACCGACATTACTCTAACCATGAATATAATCTTACTCTAGAGGAGAGATTGGTTCAAGAGGTAGACTCCGGCGCGCTCTCCGCCAATTCTCCAACAGTTCATTCTGATGAAGGCCCGCCCATTCTCGGTACAGGCGAATCACTCGCGGTGGCAGCGAGCCATCGATAACCTTCACTTCTCCAATGGAAATTTTGGCCCACTTTTCACTGTATTGAACATGGACATGGGGAGGAGCATGATCGTCATGGTACATCCGGACGATGATTCCATAAAAAGCGCTGATGCGAGGCACAAAATGAGATCTTAATCAATCGCCTCAGCTCATCAGACCAAATGATGGGATTTAATTTAATCGGGCGAGGCAAGTCTCCTCCCTACCTTACCTTGTGCGATCGTGGGAGGCTAAATCAAAATAACGACGAAACCCGCCCCATAAAATGTTGAGCTGGTCATCCGTCGGAGTAGATCAGTGATGGCATTGGCGGATGATTTGCAAGATGAGTTACATTACGATCATCTAAATACGTTTCGGCTTACGTGAAGGGAGAGATCGAAGTATGCGTCCTGGGGGGAGAAAGCCGGCGGCCCACGATCTGGCCGACGGCAGTGGGGTGAAGGTGGGGGTTATTGCCGACGGGCTGGACATCAATAACCCCGATCTGCAGCGGAATGGGAGATCCGTAGTCTCCGATTATCAGGACTTCAGCGGCTATGGCAACGACGCTCCTACCGATGGGGAAGAAGCCTTTCTTGACGCCGGATCGATTGCCGCCCAGGGGAACACAACTTACGATCTGTCCAAGTTTGT
The DNA here is from genome assembly GCA_050734895.1 of Candidatus Dormibacteraceae bacterium. Taxonomy (GTDB): domain Bacteria; phylum Chloroflexota; class Dormibacteria; order Dormibacterales; family Dormibacteraceae; genus JBOHUW01. The sequence continues at coordinate 1,422 of JBOHUW010000177.1, forward strand.
CAACGCCGCCCACCCTCTGCCGGTCCCCTGCAATATCCGTATTGAAGGGGTGGCGCCGGGGGTTAGCCTAGCTATGTTCAACGTTTTGATGGGCAGTTCGACTCCTCTCCACCTAACTTGAGTGTCACCGGGGTCCCCAACTCTGCGGCTACGGTGCTGGCCAAGGGGAAGGCGGTAACCGCGACCATTAAGTTGGTCAATAGCGGAACGGTGAAGAAGAATTTCTTCGCTGACTCCCGCCTCGGCCAACGTTCGCGGCTGAACTTGGAGGGGAACCGGACAAGCAATGTCAGTCTGCCACTTTCCACTACCAGCGTACCTTCTTTCTCAGTCCCTCCGGGTACTGACCAGGTGGTCTTCTCAGCGGTTGGATCAGTGCCGATCATCATGGATGTTTTCGCTGCTCATAACGATCCCGATCGGCTGGGTCCACCGCAAGCGAATAATACGGCAGTGGCGACGGTCATCGATCCGGAAGTGGCGGATGGACGTTGGTTTGTATTACCGACGGCAGTTGGCCCCTTCCCTGGTAGTGGAGTGGGTAAGGCAACGGTTGATGTGACGGCGACAGCAGACACCTACCCCTTCGATTCGGCGATTTCGGCTACTTCAGGGGATGTTTGGGCCCAAACTGTCAACTCTTCAGCCTCCTCCACTCCGCTCTCGCTCGACCCCGGAGCCTCGGGCGCAATTACCCTCACCATTACTCCCGGCGCGACCAGGGGCGAGGTGGTGCGCGGTTTTACTGGCGTGGATACCTACAATGAGAACACGGGCAGCGGCGACGAGGTGGGGTTAATCCCCTACACCTACAAATTGGGGTAATCTTTTGTTCTCTCCCTTCGCTTACCGTTTGGTGAGGGCGAGATTGTGTTGCCGATAAATGAAAGATGATTCTCAAAACCCTTAAAGTCCGCGACCTGGTCCTGGTCGAGGAAGCAGAGGTCAATTTTGGGCCCGGCCTCAACCTGCTCACCGGAGAAACCGGAAGCGGTAAATCGCTGCTTGTCGATGCTCTGGGGCTGGCCCTGGGCGGCCGAGCCAACCTGGAGCAGATTCGCGGCGGAGCGGGCAAGGCGTTGGCCGAGGCGGTGTTTGCCGATGACCAGCAGGAGGTGGTGTTAGGCCGGGAGGTGGGCAAGCGGGGAGCAGCTCGGTTAGATGGGGCTCAGGTGGCGGTTCGTGAGTTGGCTGAGCAGGGTAGCCGGTTGGTCTCTATTCATGGTCAGCATGATCAACAGCAGCTGCTCGATCCCGATTCACAAACCGCGCTCCTCGATACGATGGCCGAGGCCGGTTCGGCTCGCCAGGCGGTGGCGATTGAGCATGCAAGCTGGCGCGAGGCGGCGGCCCGGCTAACCGCCCTGGAGCAGACCCAGGCTAGAGGCCGGCGGGAGGAAGAATATCTTCGCTGGCAATTAGAGGAGCTGCAGGCGGCTGACTTATCGCTGGGAGAAGATGAACAGTTGGAGGGAGAGCGGGCGGCTTGCCGTCACGCTACCAAGCTCTCTGAGCTGACCGAGGTTGGTCTGGCCGGTCTGCGATCGGAAGATGGGGTAGGGAGCGCGGCTGGAGCGATTCGCCAAGCGGCCGAACTCGATCCCCGCCTTGGCGAGTTGGCCGATCAGATCGAGCTGATCGAGCAGGAAGCGGCCGAGGCGGCAAGCGGGCTGCGCCAATATACAGATTCGATTAATGCCGATCCAGCCCGGTTGGAGGTCATCGAGGGCCGGCTGGCGGTGCTTGACCAGCTAAAGCGGAAGTATGGTGGCTCGCTGGACGAGGTGTTGCGCGAGCAGGAGCGGTTGGAGTCGCAGCTGGGCCAGGGGGAGGATTTGGCATCGACGATTGCCCAAGCATCGCTCACCCTGGCCGATACCCGGCAGCGGCTGGAGACGAGCGCGGCGGTGCTGACCGAGCTACGCACCTCGGGAGCTGAGCGAATTTCCCGGTCGGTGAGTGCCGAACTGCAGGGGCTGAGGTTAGAGGGGGCGGTATTGGAGGTGCGTCTGCTGCCGCGACCGGAGATCGGAGCGGAGGGAGCAGAGTGGGCCGAGTTTTATTTCACCGCCAATCCGGGCCAGCCGCCGGCACCATTGGCCAGCGTGGCCTCCGGGGGAGAGCTCTCCCGGGTGATGTTGGCGATCGAGACGGTGGGGGCGGAAGCGACCGAAATACCGATTTTGGTTTTTGATGAGGTAGACGCCGGAATCGGCGGCGAAACCGCCTATCAGGTCGGTCGACGATTGAAAAAGTTGGGTCAACAGCATCAGGTTTTGGTGGTTACTCATCTGGCCCAGATCGCCAGCTTCGCCGATCATCACCTGATGGTGGAGAAGAGTCCGGCCGGTGACGGCCGTCAACAGGTGCGGGTGCGAGAGTTGGAGAGCCGGGCTGAGCGGGCGGCCGAGCTGGCACGGATGATGAGTGGGGGAGTGACCGAGAAGGCACTGGCCAGGGCCGAGGAGCTGATCGACGAATCCAGCTCATTGGTTCGGCAGTAAGATGAGCCTCTCAGTATTACTGACCTGAGACAACAATGTAGAGGCTGGGCTTGCCTCGCCCGATTAAAACAAGAGGAGGAGAGGGGCGATTCTGTGCCGGCAAATATAGTAACCGACATAATAATAAATCGTTTAGGATAAGCAGGGCGATCAAATTTGAACGATTGCTGAATGTTTAGAGTCATTAAGGAGGATGTAGTGAAGAAGATTTTGGTTGGGTTGGTTGCTGCTACTGCGTTGACAGCCGCTGTTATTCCCAGTATTGCCTCGGCAAGTGGGAATGATCGTGAGTTCCAAGGCCCTAATGCACTCGCTGATTGTCAAACGGCTGCTACCTTATATAACCAGGCCAACGATCCAAACAGGTTACCAATAGTTTGTCAGCATAATGTTGGGCAAGTCGATGCGGAAGGCCATGATATATGGCATCTCTCCCTTGGTCCTAGCCTGAACCTTGATCCTGCCCCGGCCCTTGGGACTGGCAGCCTGTGAGATTCGTTTGTAGAAGAAACCCAAGCACTGGATAAGGTGTTGACCTGCTTAAATCAGGGCACCCTGAGCT
>JBOHUW010000178.1:0-4444 GCA_050734895.1 Candidatus Dormibacteraceae bacterium
AACATCCAGAATTGGAATTCGAGCAACCCCACAGAGAAGCTGGCTTATGTGCTGGTAGTGATCGACGAGGTGGCCGAGGTGCAGAGGTCGGCTGAGGCAGCTGGCTCCCCGCGAGCAAGCAAAGCGCAGCTCGCTAAGTTAGCCAGGATATGTTGTTTAGGTAGAGCTGTCGGAATCCACGTCATGGCCAACACTCAGCGACCGGATGCGGAGATGGTGCCTGGGCAGGTCAAGGCGCAGATGCCGGTAACCGTGGCCTTCAGATGTAGAGGGGAATCGAACAGCAAGATACTGCTGGACAATGATTCCGCCGCCGTGCTACCGCCGCAGCCAGGGCTAGGTATCTGGCAGTGGGATCGAGAGGTGCGATTTCAGTCGCCCTACATCTCGAAAGAGGAAGCATCGGTCATGCTCTCAGCGGCATATCCCAAGCCAGTGATTCACCTGGTGGAGGAAGACGAAGGACCAGAGGAGGAGGCAGCTTAAGTGTGCCCAGTAGAAAGGGACAATCGAACAGCGGGTGAAAGTCCCGTCCGAGCAAGCAGCCGGATGAGCTCGGTAGTCAACCTCCGGCGTCAGGGGAGACCCGAGCGTCGAAGCGAGGGGAAGCAAAGTTGCAGGCCGTAACATTAAGTGAACTCTGCCGCGTCGTTACCTCCTCCCGTAAGGGAAGAGCGAGCCGAGCCTGGTTACGCCTGGCGAAGGCAGAAGTCCGGGCCATGGAATCTGGAGCAGCCTGGAATCGCTCCGGCGTAAGGGAGATGGCATGCAAAGAAGCTCGATTGTTCAACTGGGGAGAGCCTACTGTGCCCGTGGGGATGGTCGATAGCCACGGAAGCGAGCGCTGGTATAAGGGTGAAACTGAAATCCAGAGCAGCGCAGAGGCAGTCGGAGCGGGCCATAGTACCGAAGATCGCCGAGACAACATAACTCGGCGTAGGAAAGGGCCCGTACTTCAGTGGTGCGTGAGCGGCAGGGACGGGTGAGGGCATGACGAAAGTCAATTACCCCATAGATAAAGTCCGTGGACTGCAGCGAGCGCTCTATGTAGCCGCGAAGCGGAATAAGCAGCGCAGGTTTCATGCGTTGTATGACCGGATAGCTCGGCCAGACGTATTGAGGCGTGCCTGGGAACAGGTATGCGCCAATAAGGGAGCTGCGGGCATCGATGGCGAAACCCTGGAAGCAATAAAAGCCTATGGGGTGGAGCGGATGCTGGCAGAGCTGAGAGAGGCACTGCTGAGCGGAAGGTATCGACCGCAGGCAGTGCGCAGGGTCTACATCGCGAAGGCTGGTAGGCCAAACGAGCGTCGACCACTGGGAATACCGCGGGTGCGGGACCGGGTGGTGCAAAGTGCGGCCAGGCTGATGTTAGAGCCGATATTCGAAGCCAACTTCCTAGAGTGCTCGTACGGATTTCGGCCAAAGCGCTCAGCGCATCAAGCGTTGGAGAGCATAAGGAAGGGAATCAACGGCGGAGCACTATGGGTGGTGGAGCTCGATTTTGCAGACTTCTTCGGAAGTCTAGATCACGAGCTTTTGCTGGCATTAGTGGCCAGAAGGGTGAGTGACCGCAGGGTGCTGAAATTGGTTAGGCAATGGATAGAGCGTTAGGCGGTCAGTTAGGCGGTCAATAGGACAAATTTAGTTAGGTGATAAGGCGGCCAAACACAATATATAGTACCTGGCCGCCTCTTTCAATCTAAATAAATGGTGGACCCGAGGGGATTCGAACCCCTGGCCTTCTGAATGCCATGAACAAGTTTCGGTGTCCGTGATGGTCGGGGGGAGGCTAAGCGAGTTCCGCGTTTCAGCTGCGATGTCCACCGATGCGGCTGGAGATCGGTGTCGGTTTATCCGGGTAGGGGTCAGATTGGGGGTCAAGATGGTTTAGGTAACGCACGTTTAGCACGCATTCTGAAGTTCTCTTTTGCCCTTGGAGAGGAGGTTCCGTGGTAAAGTCAAACTTATCTCCCGTTGGGGGATTTTCTTCCGAGCCCCGTTGGGGCTCTTTTTATTTCGGAGGTTATTCGAACGCTAATGTCCTACGCAGTTTTTGTCGACGCTGGTTACCTCAAGCACAGTGGCGCGCGAGCTCTCAAGCGGCGCGCCCATGAACTGACCCTCGATGCCAATGCCGTTTTAGCGTGGGCGAAAAGCCTTGGATCAAGGGATTCGCTATTGCGAGTGTATTGGTATGACGGTGAGTTTGAGCCGGGGCATGTGGAATACGCCAATCAGCGGCGCTATTTCAATGCTATCGAGGATGTGCCCGGTATAAACCTCCGGCTCGGCTATGTTGTCGAAAGGCCCCCTACTTGGCATTACGCAGTTAAACAGGCGCTCAAAGCTTGTGGAGTGTCACTGACCGATTTCGAGCGACACTTCACGTTTAGGCTAGAGCGGGAGCAAAAAGGCGTTGATTCATTGCTCACGCTTGATCTTGTTCACCTGGCGGAGAAGCGAGCATATGATTGGGCAGTGCTGGTTGCGGGCGATCGGGATTTTGCTGAAGTCGTGGACACTGCTGAGGATGAGGGGCGTCGAATCGTGGTAGCGGTCCCTACAGACAAAGACCTTGCTCCACAGTTACGGCGTGGGGCGGATGAGGTGATCGTTATCGATTCCAAGGACCTCAATTCCTTCTTTAGGATCAAGTAGCGCATAGTTCACGTCTAACGCTGGCCGCTGGGATTTTGTTGTAAGGTCCGTTAGCTGTGTTTCCCTCGGGATGTCATTCGCAGCTCGCGATATGACTGAGCAAATGCCCTCCACCATTCCTCGGGGTCGGTCCCTTCTGTTGCTTGTGCTAGCTTTTTCGCAACTTCTGTTTTGAGGCTGGCTAGCGACGATTCTTCCCAGGGTTCGGTGTTGTAGTGTCCTTGAACTTTGTATTCTCTAGCCTGAAGAAGTGTCTCGATCTTGTCGGCATCATGAGCCAGTTGAGCTTCAATGGTGCTTTCGGCTTCAAATTCCTGAAGTAGCTCCCGAAAGACATTGCCGATAAAATTTGGCATGGATGCTGTTTGATGGCTAAAGACAGCTTCCGCTTTCATTGTGCGGACGTATGCTCGTCCTACTGAGGGGACATCGCCTATTCGAGATTCGGGGGAGTCATGTAGCAGACATAGCGAAGCGGTAAGTCCGACGTCTGCACCCTCCAGGGTGGCTAGGACCATCCCGATGATTGCTGTTCGAAAAGAGTGTTCTGCCACGCTCTCTGGACGTTCAACGCCAACCATAAGCCAACCTGCCCTCGGCAGTCTCTTTAGGAAACCAACTTCATGAAGAAAGGTGATCACACCGGCTAGCTCTGCCTTGACGCTATTGTTGCTATCTAGCTTCGGCTGTTCCCGGACGAAGACCCCGCTACCGGCATGACTTGTGACGAACCCTTCTTCGCGGAGGATGCGGGTGGCTTGCTGGACGGTCATACGGGCGACGCCAAAGAATTTGGCTAGCTCATGACCGGAGGGAAGCTGCTGACCAGGTTGAAACTCATCAGTAAGGATTGCGGCTCTGATGGAATTGGCCACTCTAATGAAGGGTGGCCGTTCGTCTTTTGGATCAATAGGAAGCATGCCCTCATTATATCTGCCTAGACAGGTTGACGCTCCCAAATAAAAACCTGCACACCTGGCTAGGTTAATGCTATGATTAGGCTAGGCAGGTAGAGTGGATGGCCTGCCGAGAAAAAATAGGGCCGCCCCGTCAAGCTTGACCAGCACGTGCGGGACGGCCCAGATGAAACCAGGAGGTTTCGTATGTCTAACTGTAACACTTTGTGCCTGTTTTCAAGGCAGGTGCCCCAATGAGCCGGATTTGGAAGGATGGTCCGGAGGGGCTGGGAGGCCACGGTCGGCGTCGACGCTTGAAGCAGACGAGATCGGTCAACACCCCTATCGGAGATAAGGTCATTCAGCTGCCTAAACGCGCGCGTCTTCTATTGGTGCTGGGGAGCCCGCAAAAGGCCGCCGCCCGGAGGCGGGGAGGAGACTTAGCCCACCTCGCTGCCTTCGCCGGCACCCCAGGTGATGCGGCATGAAGAACGCCACCATCGGTTTGCAGTTAGAGGCTCGCGATTTAGTCGGGGTGAGCTGGATAAACAGAGGGCTGGTCAATGTCCATTTCACTGCGCCCAAGGCTAGAGAAGGGGTCGAAGTAGGCATTGTGATGCCCCCAGAGCGGTTACGCCAACTGGTGGAACTGACAGAGGAACTTAAAAGCCCGGAGGTGGAGAGATGAAGTTTGCAACCACCAACGTCCCTATGGATTCCCAGGACTCAGTCCGAGTGTATAGGGCCGATAGAGATTTAGCCGGCATTGATTTTGCTACAAGGGAAGGCTTCAGGGTCGGTATATCCATGCCGCAGCAGAAACTGCGACAGCTGATTAGAGATGCTCAGGAAATCGATGAGTTGCTCTCGGATGGGGAGGAGATCCC
>JBOHUW010000179.1:0-4432 GCA_050734895.1 Candidatus Dormibacteraceae bacterium
CAATGCCAGTAATGAGATCGTCCCAATTTTGGGGCCATTGGTTAATTGTCACTGTGAATTCTTCTCCTGAATTGTTTGGGGCTCGTTCCATTGAAACGCGAATTCGTGTCGGTCACCCGCGTACAGATCGTCAGCCACCTGTAGGGTTCGGCCGTTTGGGTCGTAATCTATGTGCAACATTCGCACCACTGGTATACCTCGATCGAGTCGTAGAATTCTTGCTTCGTCTGGGGTAGGCATGCGCGCTCGGAAAACCTCGATACCGCGGGCAAAGCGATGTCCTAGGGCCTCAATTAGACCATCTGGACCCTCAAATATTAGTTCTGAACTTTCAAGGCGTGTCCCTTTGGCAAGCCAAAGAGGAAAGTAGCCCGCTGATAAGGTGACTGGATGATCGTTAATGAAATGCAGCCGGCGGCGAACAATTACGCACTCTCCGGCTGGAACTTGAAGCCACTCGGCGATATCTGGAGGAACTTTAGTGGGGCCGGCCTGCAAGATACGTCTTAACGGCTTTTGCCCCTGAGCTAATGCTTCAGTCTCGAAGATAGATTTGCCACTTGCACGGTGGGCCGCGTGGCGATCGCTTGATGAAACCCGTCGCACTGGGGGACGGTTTCGGACGTACGAACCGTAACCCTTACGGATGATCACAAGTCCTTCGCTAGTGAGCTGGGCAAGCGCAGCACGAACCGTTGTTCTGCTAACGCCGTACTCGGTTTTGAAGCCGCTCTCGGTCGGAAGCTGGTCTCCGGGTAGGCGTTTGCTGCTCGCGATCTCCTCTCGGAGGAGGTCGGCTAGTTGCAGAGACAGAGGCCGATCGGAGGTCGGGTCTAGCTCGACGAGACTCACTGTGTCATTCTACCGGCTACTGGCAAAACCACCTATCATCCTAAGGCGAGTTATGGTATCCTAGGACTACAACATGTTAGGAAAAGATTCATGAGGGAGCTCAAGGCAGATGAGCGAGTGACGCTTCATTCAGCGTCACTGCTCATGAAGGATTTAGCAAGCGAACATCTGGACCTTGCCCATGAAGCTTGGCTCGATGGTGATGAGCGAAGTCTACGAAACCGCCTCGATACCGCAAAGTCATATAAGAAGAACGCGAACGTGTTGGCCAGTCTCTACCATGAGGCTGGCGACGACGTTTAGGATGCGGTTGAAGGGCGATGCTTTGTTCGGCACGGTAGTTAGCGGCAAATGCCTAAATTGGTGCAGGGCGAGCATGTGCGCCTAGGCGTGCTCCGCGCATGACATGTTGACCCCCCTCCGTGCCGACCAGCACCGACCCATGAAACCGTCAGGACTCTCAAATTTCGGCGCGAGGTCGGCTCGCCTTTAACTATTCGAGGTCGAATCGAAAGAATGTCTCTGTAGTCTTTCCACCGTTTTTCTTGTAAAATTGGTGCGCTTCTTTTAATTCGTTCCCGCTATCGAGTTTTATAACTCTAACGTTATTGCTGCGACAGTATTGCTTGATAGCGTTAAGAATCAGAGTTCCGACGCCAGTCCTTTGGTTCTTCTTGCTGACAAAAAGATCCTCAATGTGCCCCCGATGCCAACCATGTCGGATATTGGGGAGTAGATAAAGTGTGGCGAGGCCATACAATTTATTATCTTCTTCGGCGACAAAAATCTTCGTACTGTTATCCGAGACAATCTCATCAAAAACTGCTCTGCCAATTTTGGAAGGAGTATCTAGGGAACCTAGAAGTTTGCTAAATTCATCGAAGAGCTTTAAGACGCTGTCTCTATCGCTAGTCGTCGCTAGACGAATATGCATGGATGGAAGCTTACCAAAGGCTCTTTGGATAATTGTCTTATCTATCGAGTCGGCATATGGCAGCCGTAGCGTCATCGAACTTCTTTCCTCGGTATTTACCGTTCGGGGTTTGCGATTCCTGCTCTCTCACCAGCTTGATGAGGTGTCCGGGACCGTCGTTATCGAGGATGTCTAGTAGTTCTTTCCAGCTCTTGCCATAGCGTTCGACCAGACGAGAGGCCCCATCCGTCAGTAGAGCGGCTCGCCGAATGTTGGAGCGAGGTTGGCTGGCGGTGATTGCATATGTAGCAGCATCGGGGCGTGTACCGGCAACCCAGAAGCCGGCGGGGTTATTACGCAGTTGGCGGATAGCTTCAAGGGTGTACGACGGCAGATGCTGAGTGCGATCATCAATGATGGGCAATATGTGGCCGTCATATGTTTCTAAGATGATGGCCGAATCGCTGAGTACTAGGTAGTCAATCGTGTCGTCCTGCAGGCGTTCTCGTAGGACGGTGACAGTGGTTGATGGACTATCGGGATTTGCCAAATCGCAGGTATTGACATGGCTGTCGTAAACAGATTGGATTGATGATGCTAGCGCTTCGGTCAGGCTGATGCTCGGTTGGGTTGTCAAGATTGTACTTAATTCGGTACCGAGGTGCGCGACGAGCCACGGAACGTCGTGAATGCAGCCGGTATCAATGTGTGGCGCCGCAGTTGCTCCATCAAGGACGATTACAAAGCTGTTGCTCGCGATCACAAAGTCATCGTTGGTTAGCCCCGGTGGCGACGGCTGGCTGAGATATGTAACTTGCATGGTTGTGGTGTCTCCAGTGTCAATCCGGGGCGGGGAAGTCGTATGCAAATGTGTGTTTATCGCCAGCGAGGATTGCTTCGAATACTTCGATGGGGCCATCAGCAGTAAAGGCAATTCGGTGTAGGTGCGCTACCGGCACTCCAGGTGCCAATCGGATGGCTCCGGCTTCTTCCGGTGTCGGCATTCGGATACGGATTTCTTCTCGAAAATGCGTAAGTCGATACCCTTTCTCTTCGAGTCGTGCGTAGCCTCCACCCGGTCCCGTATCAACCTCTTGGATTCGCGTGCCTTGCACAGTATCGAGTTGGTAGTAGCTGTCAGCAATCTGCGTGGGTGTGTCTTCAACCCATGTTTTGCGACGCCGGACGAAAACAGGTGTCTCAGGTTCAATCGTGAACCAATCTGCAACCCATCTAGGTGCAGGTACTTCGCCGAGCTCCAGAATATCTTGCTTGGGAGTTAACCCCATTGCTTCGATCTCGGCTTGGAATGGGGCTTTGCCCATATCTCGGCGCCATCTGGCATAGCGGTCTGAGCCAACCCTAATAAGGAGGGGTTGTTCGCGAACGAAGACCCCCCGACCGGTACGTCCGATGACCAGGCCTTCGGTTTTGAGAAGGGCCACGGCTTGGCGTGCGGTTTGTGGAGCCACGCCGTACCGGTCTACGAGTTCGCGTTCGCTTGGAATCTGACTTCCGGGCGCCAACCTTCCTTCCCGAATTTCCTTGCGGATGCCAGCCGCTATCTGTTGCGACGGTGACCGGAGGTCGGATGGATCGATGCTCATATAAATATTGTACCCCACGTCGCTAGTGAGGTGCGATACGATAGAGCTAGTTCACTAGTGAACTGACGAGGTTGCGCGGTCAGCAAGAACCCTATAAGGAGGTGATTTTCGTAGTTGATCTGAGTAGAGTTTGAATAGTGGGCCGCCCCGTGCGCCTGGAAGCAAATCGGGACGGCCAGATGAAACCCAAGAAGGAGGTTTCGTATGTCCAACTGTAACACTTTGCGCCTGTTTTCAAGGCAGGTGCCCAGATGAGCAGGACTTGGAAGGATGGCCCGGAGGGGCTTGGAGGTAAGGGCCGTCGACGACGCCTGGAGGGGGCGAGATCGATCAAGACCCCGATCGGGGATAAGGTTCATAGCTGCCCAAACGCGCGCGTCTTCTACTGGTGGTGGGGAGCCCGCGAGAGGCTGCTGCCTGGATGCCGAGGGGGGATGTGGCATGAGGCCAATTACTCACATGTTCGTAGAAAAGGGCGATCGGGTGCGGGCGCAGCTGGTGACGAGCAACTTGGTGTCGGTCGACTTTTCGTCATCCGATGAGTTGGATACTCCTCTGGCGCTGATGGTCGCAACTCCGTTAGTGAAAAGGCTGCTGGTGGCGGCGATAGATGCCTGCTCATCGGCTGAGCCAGGCGGTCCATCGGTGCGGGGAATCTCCGCGGGAGAGCCTGATGAAGGCTCGGGAGGCCTTAGATGAATATGGACATTAATGCGAGCAGGCGTACTCCTCGTCCACTGCTCAAGCCAAAGGGGTTCATCGGCTGGCTGTCTGGAAAGCGGGCAAAGGAGATAGAGACTTGGAGCGACAAGATAGATGAAGCGCTTACTAACTATGCAATCGGCAAGGCTGATCAGTATCTGAACTCATTTGAAGCTCATGTTCGACATCTGACAGAGCCATTAGGTGAGCTGATGACCATGCGTGGGCTTTTCTCGGATAAGCGAGGTGAGAGATGAGCCGAGAGGATGATTTTTCAAATGATGGCCTTGGGTTGAAGAGCTCGATTGATCTGGCGAGATCAGAGGCGGATATGTATCTGAAATTTGCCCATGAGAGC
>JBOHUW010000180.1:0-4399 GCA_050734895.1 Candidatus Dormibacteraceae bacterium
CACTGCTCCAGGAGAGCCGTACCCCAGGGCTGAAGATAAATTCGCTCCTCCTGAATTTGGATTGGGGCGATACGGCGAAAGATAGAGAAAAGGATGGTGAAGAACTCAAAGTGTTGGAGCCAACTTTTGCTGCCGAAAAGCCGCATTCCGCCAACCGTGAAAAGCGTGTAGATGGTGGCCAAGGTGGCAACCAGCCAAGGCCGGTTGGCGGAGCCGGAGGCCAACTCGAAGGCGGCAAAGAAGAAGTACAAAATGAAGGCTGGCCAGAAACCCAGCTTTTCTAGCCGGTCGGGCGATACGGACAGCTGATCGGAACCACCAGTTAATGAGCGGATAACCCGGTCAATAGCAACAAAAGGGTTCAGGGCATCCCAAATGGGACCAATCAGACCGGTTAACACGACCAATCCGGCCCAGAAATAGATCCAGAGCAGGTATTCGGCTGGGTTCTTATCCGGCATTTGAGAGCCGAAAAAGCCGGTGAGGATGATGGCCAGGAGGAAGAAGACCCCTACCGTCCCACCAAGACCACGCAACCAGCCAATATTCGTCACCCCACACAATCGGCGTAGCTCCAGCCGGGGATAGCGAGTAGCCAGTTCGCCCACCTTATGGCTGGCAAACAGCGCCACCAGAACAAAGGAGAGGATCACGGCCAGGGCGCTGGCGAAGATGTAAAGGGAGAGTGAGAGGGGAAGGTCGTAGCGGACCCCAAAGCCATGCAGCAGCGGTGCTGTGAGCATTACTGCGGCAGGACGTCCAGCTCGCCGAGGTGAGTGCTGGAATCCTCAATCTCGATCTCAAAGGCACCGGTTTTATCGGCGGCAAAGGTTTTGCTCTGCGGCTGACCCGGCTTAGGGTAAAAATGAAGATCGTAGCCGTGGAGATGAATCTCCTCCGCCTTATCAGCGCTCACGGTGAGGTTGATGGTATCGCCACCGTGGGCGGTCAGCTTATTGCTTGGGGTCATCTGATTGCCGGCCACCTTGACGTCGAAATTCACCGTCTGGCGGCTCTGATTCTGCCCGCCGCAGGCAGCAAGAGCAAGTAGGCTGGCAATGCTGACACCGATCGTAGATATACGAAGAGGGTTCATCCAAAGCTCCTTAAAATTGATCAATCTAGGAAAAGATCTGGCTGCTCAATGGCGCTTAGAATAATCCTTCTCCAAACCTTGATGACAGCTATATCCGTCGCCATACCGCGCAACGCTCCTAGAATGAATCAGGTCGCCCTCGGGCGCCTGTAGCTCACCGGACAGAGCGCGCGGCTCCGGACCGCGAGGTAGGGGGTTCGATTCCCTCCAGGCGCACCACTCTTTTGAGTTCAAATCGAGCCTTTAGCTCTCTCTTTTCATCCTTGCTTAGGGCTGAATGTTCACAGAAGGTCTCCGGAGGCGCTGAGGTACCCAGGCGATCGGATAGCTTGTCTACAGCATTGGAATGCATTTTGGTGATTACAATGAATTACATTGATCACATTATGGAACTTGACAGCTACTTAACCGAAGAAGCTTTCGGGGCGGTGGTTGGTGTCTGTCGGTCTGCCGGTCCAATTGCCCGTCTGGAAGGCCCATCGTTGTGACTTCCCCGGCAGCCTCCTCCTTGCCCAACACCGAAGGCTACTTCAGTGCGCTCGGCGGCCGTTACGTCCCCGAGGCCCTAATTTCCGCCCTCGAAGAGCTGGAATTTGCCTTTAACAAGGTCAAGTCGACCCCTCAGTTCCAGGCCGATTTTGACAGTCTGCTCACCACATTCTAAGGACGCGATCAATGCTGCCATCAAGGACTGGGTCGCTCACCCCGAAGACAGCTACTATCTGCTAGGTTCCGCACTCGGTCCGCATCCTTACCCTTCCATAGTCCACCACTTTCAATCCGTGGTTAGGACGCGAGATCAGGCGCCAGAGTCTGGCTCAAACAGGCCGACTTCCTGACGTTGTGGTGGCCTGCGTAGGCGGGGGCAGCAACGCCGTAGGCGTCTTTGCCGATTTCATTGACGAGCCCTCTGTGACGTTGGTCGGGGTGGAGGCCGGTGGACGGGCCACATTGGCGATCATGCAGCCCGCTTTCCCTCCGGTACCCCTGGCATATTCGAGGGTTACAAGTCCATTGCAAGCGACGCGGAGGTTCTGGAAGCGTTTCGCTTCGTAGCGAAAAATGAAGGCATCATCGTAGCGCTAGAGCCCGCACATGCCCTCGCGCACACGATTAAGCTTGCACCAACTCTGCCTCCCGACCAAATCGTCGTCACCAATGTCTCCGGCCGAGGTGATAAGGACATCTTCATCTTGGCTCACGCGTTGCGAGACACAGCATTTCGCGACTTCCTAACTACCGAGGTCATGAGATATGACCAATAAAATCGACCATCAATTGTCTCGTATCAGGTCCGACAGCCACACCGGTATCATGACCCACGTGGTGGTCGGTTATCCCACACTTGACGCCACCGAGGAAATTGTGCGAACAATGGCTGCAGCTGGTGTTGACCTCGTCGAAATGCAGATCCCATTTTCTGATCCGCTGGCCGACGGACCCACAATTCAGGCTGCCTGTGAAGCTGCTCTGACCTCAGGAACGCGTGTCCGCGATGCCTTCGTACTGGCCAAACGGTTACAGGACATCGACATTCCGCTCCTATTCATGGCATATTTCAACACGCTATATAAATACGGTGTGGAGAGATTCTGCCAGGATGCAGCCGCAGCTGGGATCTCGGGGCTTATCGTTCCGGACGCTCCCTTTGAGGCCGCTATTCATGAGGGTTTCCTCGACAGTTGCCACAAGACCGACCTCTACAACATTATTACGCTCTCGCCCACATCTACCCCAGAGCGCCTGCGCAAGAACGCCGCCATCGCCCAAGGATTCGTTTACTGTGTGGCTCGTCAGGGCGTTACCGGTGCCGGGGGACAGATATACAAGGATGTTGCATCTTATCTCCACAATATCCGAGAACACATTGACCTACCGTTGGCGCTTGGATTCGGTATTTCTGATCGTGTCCGCTTCGAAGCCGTTGCACCATACTGTGACATTGCTGTCGTCGGGAGCGCCATTATCGACATCATTGCTAGCTCTGACCAATCTGAAATGGCAATGAATGTCGATCAGTTCATACGTTCTATTACGAAAAAACCGAAAGCAATAGCGTTGCCTTCTAATAGCTCGCACTGATTAGGTTCGATGATGCGTTCCAGCGTGTCGTGCAGAGAGCGCAGGTGTAGGTGCCCGTTGACGCGACCAAGCGTCTCGGGCTGGATTTCTACGATCTGTTCGTCAACAAGAGGAACTACGACGCCGCTGCTGTCTACCTTGGAGACCCATACGTTCAGCATCGCGCCGATATCAAGAGGCAACCCCATCAGTGCTAGACGAACCGTTAACATTTCAGTGATCCATCTCTGGGTTGAAGTCGTCCTATTAAGGGGAACCGGTGCCAATTGTCCGTCTCCATTTAAGAACGATCAGAGGCGGAGGTTATGCTCACTGATTGCCTGCGGCTAAGCTGATAATGTCGTAGATACATATTATGTTAAATTGGTATATACTCGAACATGGATAAACGATCAGTTATATGGGATTTTTACAACATCAAACATATAGAACGAGATCATCCTGAGCGAGAGATCAGCTGTCAGGAAGTTGAAGAAGCCATGAACGATCCGAGGCAAGTTGAACTAGATACTGTGATTAGAAAGGGCACTGATTTCTTTGGATTGCTGGGGATGACCCGGAAGGGTCGGCTACTTGTAGTTTTCTGGAAGGATGACCCCAGGGGCCGTTATCCAATTCACGCTCGACAAGCTGGTCGGAAAGAGTCAAGGAGGTATTTCAATGACTGAAAAGAAGTTCTTTGATCCCTTTGATGAGATGAATGATGAAGAGTTTAGCGACTTGGTTGTCGAGCTCTTGGATCGAAAAAAGAAAAAGAAGAGCGTGAGCGTAAGCCTGCGGTGGGACGAGGATTTACTACGACGAGTTCGCCGAGAAGCTGCAGCCGAGGGAATTCCCTACCAGACCTTTATTAAGCAAATTGTTGACAATGTGGTCAGCCATAGGGAACAACAGGACGCAAGCGCAACTCATTGACGTAGATTCATTATCCTAGCTCCTCTCAACCGTATCAGCGCTAGATAAGCGACTAACGGTTCATTAATCGTCCCGCAAAGCAGCCCTATCTTCCTCAGCAAGGCTCATCATCCCAAAATGTGACATAGCGGTTTCAGTCTGACCTAACTAATTGCTCACAGAAATGCTCACAAACGCCTCATGAAAGGTTGGCGATCTCAAGGGGTCGACGCAACAAATGGGTGATTGGGGTCTGATATTAAGCGGTTGAAAGCCTGCGCAGGAGTAATCCAGCCGAGAGTCTTACGAGGACGGCTATTGAGCTCG
>JBOHUW010000181.1:0-4343 GCA_050734895.1 Candidatus Dormibacteraceae bacterium
GTATCGATTTGGAGGCGGCGCTGCAGAGTGGGGAGAAGCGCTTTGAACCGGGAGTATTGGCCAGCGCTAATCGCAATCTGCTTTACGTCGACGAGGTGAACCTGCTCGATGATCACATCGTGGATGTTTTGTTGGATGCGGCGGCGATGGGGGTGAATGTAGTCGAGCGGGAGGGGGTTTCGGTGTCCCATCCGGCCAGCTTCATCCTGGTCGGGACGATGAATCCAGAGGAGGGTGAGCTGCGGCCGCAGCTGCTGGATCGCTTTGGTCTCTGTGTTGATGTCGGAGGAATCGATCAGCTGGAGCAGCGGGTGGAGGTGATCCGAAAGCGAACTGAGTGGGAGGAGAATCCCGCCCGCCTCATGGCCGAACATTCGGCGACCGAGGATCAGCTTCGAAGGCAGATTGCCGAGGGCATGAGCAGCTACCCAGGGGTCCAGATTTCAGCCTCTATACTCCGCCTGATCGCCCAAATTAGCCTGGCGCTGGAGGTGGAGGGTCATCGCGCCGATCTGGTCTGTGCCCGAGCTGCCCAGGTCCAGGCGGCCGGTCGGGGTCGTTCAGAGGTTACTCCAGAAGAGGTGGGAGAGATCGCCGAGTTGGTTTACGCCCATCGGGTGTCACGGGTTCCTTTCGCTCGGAGCTCGCCTAAGATCTCCGAAGTGATCTCTCGCCTGATCAACGAGGCCCCCTGATGACCGCCCGTCGAAGAGATGACAACTTGCCGTCAGATTCAACCGTTAGCGAGGAGATAAAGAAGAGATGACCACAGCGACTGTCCAGCAGAACGGGGCCGAGAATGTGCGGTGGGATCTGAGTGAGCTCTTCGGCTCCCCAGACGCTCCCGAGATCGATCGTATTCTGGCTGAATCGCTGAGCTTTGCCCAGGATTTCGAGCGGCGTTACCGGGGCCGGGTGGCTCAGCTCACCGCGGATGAGATGGTTGAGATGCTCCAGGAGTTGGAGCGGCACTCTGTACAGGGCAGTAAGCCAGGGATCTACGCCAGCCTTCTACATAGCTTGGACACCGGCGATCATGCTGCCGGCAGATTGGTCGGCAAGATCAGCGAGGCCGGGGCAGAGCAGGGACGGTATCTGGTTTTCCTCGGCTTGGAGCTGGCCGCACTGACCGATGAGAAGGCGGCGGAGCTGTATCAGCATCCGGAGATTGCTCCCTATCGGCACACCATCGAGGAGGAGCGGCGGCAGCGTCCGCACCAGCTGAGCGAGGTAGAGGAGCGGCTGCTGACCGAGATTAGCCCGGTCGGGAGTGGGGCCTGGAGCCGTCTCTTCGAGGAGGCCACGGCGGCGATCAAGGTCTCAATCGAGGGTCAGGAAATATCACTTGATGCAGCCTTAGCTAATCTCTATGACGGTGACCGTGGCAAGCGCATTACGGCCAGCCAGGCGATCACCGGGGCGCTAAAAAAAGACCTGCGGACGAGGACTTACATCTTCAACGTCCTGCTCCAGAGCAAGCAAATTAGCGACCGATTGCGCCATTATCCGAGTTGGATTAGTGCTCGCAACCTCTCCAACGAGATCTCAGATCAGGCGGTGCAGGCCCTGGTCGAGGCGGTTACCGCCCGCTACGATCTGGTCCAACGTTACTACCAGGTGAAGCGACGGCTGCTCGGCCTGGAGGAGCTTCAGGAGTGGGATCGCTACGCTCCGCTGGAGGAGACCAGCCGCATCGTTAGTTGGGAGGAGGCGAAAGAGATCGTGCTCAGCTCCTACCACCGCTTCTCGCCTCGGGCTGGTGCTATCGTCGAGCGCTTCTTTACTGAGGGATGGATCGACGCCCCACTCAGTCCGGGCAAGCAGGGGGGAGCCTACTGCTCGCCGGCTACTCCCGATTTTCACCCCTACGTCCTCCTCAACTTCACCGGTTTACAGCGCGACGTTCTCACCCTGGCCCATGAGGTGGGGCATGGCCTGCATGATGTACTTTCTGCCGAGCGCAATCACATCTTCGATTACCACCCTCCGCTGACCCTCGCCGAAACGGCCTCGATCTTCGGTGAGGCGCTTACCTTCGATGCCCTACTGGCCCAGGAAAGCGATCCGAAGATTCGCCTCTCGCTGCTCTGCAAGCAGGTCGAGGATGCCTTCGCCACCATCTTCCGCCAGGTGGCGATCAACCGCTTCGAAGATGTCATGCATGCCGCCCGACGGGAGCGGGGCGAGCTCTCTCCAGAGCAGGTGGGCGAGCTGTGGCAGGAGCAGAATCAGGCGATGTTCGGCGGCTCACTCACCTTCAGCGAGGAGTACCAAGTTTGGTGGAGCTATATCGGCCACTTCATCCGCACCCCGGGCTACGTTTACGCCTACGCCTTTGGCAACCTGTTGGCCTATGCGCTTTATCGGCAGCATCGCTCGAATCAAAGCCCTAACTTTGCCGAGGCTTACCTCAAAGCCCTCGCCCTGGGCGGCTCCCAGGCTCCGGAAGCGGTGGCGCGCAGTGTGGGGTTGGAGATCTCCGACCCCGCCTTCTGGGGCTCCGGGTTGAGCGTGGTTGAGGATATGGTGGTCGAAGTGGAGCGATTGGCTGGGTCATAGTAGGGGCTAGGCTTGCCTCGCCCGATAAAATCAGACCCTTCGTTAGAGACTTTGCGGTGTTAACGAGCGCCGTGGACAGGTCCGTCGCCGTACATGGCAGCCAAATCGACCAGCAGCAGGTCGGGACGATTGCGCGCGGCTTGCTGCGCGTCGGGATGAAAGCCGTGGAGGGAATAGAGTGCCAAGACGGCGGCGTCGGTGTGATGGCCCAGGTCCGCGAGCAGGGTGCGGATGTGTTCGAGGCGTTCGATGTCGTGCAGGCCGCGCGGCTGGATGGTGACCTTGGCCTCGCCAATCAGGGCGATCCGGGTGTGGGCCGATTGGGGGCGTTCGCCCGGGGCGAGCGCGAGCACGTCTACCTCATGCTTGGTCTTCATCGCTGGGTCGGGTACTTCTGTGCTTCCCACCGCGCCTGAGCACAACGCGGTCTCGTCGGGGGCGAAGGAGCGGGTCCATTGGCGGGCGAGTTCCTCGAAATGTGGTCCGAGTATTTTGGAGTGGAAGGTGGGGCGGGACTGCTGCCAGGCGTAGCGGGCGCGGCCGTGCTCGATCATGTCCACGAGCGGCAGGGTGATCAACTGGTTGAAGCGGATGATGGGATCGGCGACGGTAATCACGGGGTTGCGTGTCTTGAGCAAGTCCTGTTCTTTGCGTAGGTAGCCGGTGGATTCGAGCACGATCAGCGGGGCGACCACGGCCGAGCGTTGGCGCTGGAGGAGGCTGCCAATCCGTGCCGGGGTGGAGGCGCCCTGGGTGACCGCTGACAGCAGGTCGTAATAGAGGGTGCGATGGGTGATCCGCGGGTCCTCGCGCAGCAGGAATTCGGCCTCGACGCGAGAGTAAAGGGCCCGGCCGGGGTCCATGAGGGTACGCCGGACCCAGTCGTCGAACTGCACCGCATCTTGTGGACTGGCGCCGGGCGCGAGCGGCCGGTACCCGGGGGCGCCACCCAGGCACGCGTCGACCAGCAGCGCCGGTTTGGGATCCGTGATTTGCCAGTGGGTGCGGGCAGTGCGGTAGTCGAATGCGGGCAGACGTAGATCCAGCACGGCCCGTCCGCGCAACGGTTTGGTACCCGACAGCAGTTCGCTCATCACGCTCATTGCCGAGCCGCACAACACGATCCGTCCGCCGGGCGCCTTCCCGGACTGCGAATGGTCGTAGAGCAGCTGGAGCAACCCTGGGATCTCCGGGGAATGCCGGAGCAAATACGGCAGCTCGTCGATCACGATCAGCGGTGCGCCGGGGGCGCGGTTGACCACCTCCAGCGCGGATGAGAACACCTCCTCCCACCCGCCCAGGCGCAGCGCTCCGGTCGGCACCCCGGCGTGTTGGGCCACCGCCTCACTGAAACGCGCCAGCGCCAAAACGCGCCCCTCTTCCTGGACTGCAGTTAGATACAGGCCTCCCACTGAATCCGAGAACGCCTCCAGCAGGAACGACTTGCCATTGCGCCGACGCCCCGACACGATCGCCACCCGTAGTTGCGGCGCAGGGTCCTGGGCGAACTCCTGCAGGAGCTCCCACTCTCGGTCCCGGTTCAGCAGCCGCGCTGGCTTTACTAATAGTTCACCCATACTAGCGCCATATCCGTTAAGCTCAGTATGCTCCAATTCAGTTAAGCTTCACAATAACATAATAAGTGCAGGTCGACCTGCACTTGGTGATTAACGTACTCTCTTCAAGATGAACGAGCAGTTACAGCTATCGCCGAGATGGCAGCGAGTAGGTGATTATCAGGACATAATTTACGAGACGGTAGAACTCGAGGAGGAGGGGCGCGG
>JBOHUW010000182.1:0-4327 GCA_050734895.1 Candidatus Dormibacteraceae bacterium
GCCCTGAGTTGATGTAATGCACTCTGTTTTATCGGGCGAGGCAAGCCTCGCCCCCGATCGAACGGATTTACACCGCATGCTGAGTAACCTACCGCCTCAAATAAATGAAACGACCCAACCGTTTTTGAGTTCCTATTCTTCGATCGAACAACCCTGGGAATTAACCCGGTCAGGTTGAACAACGTACTCTTGAGCCCTCTACTAACGGATGGTTACTGTTGACTCTGATTTGACGAAGCCTCCATCTATCCACATCGACATTGCTGCCGAGTGAACACCGTTGATCAAACGGTCTAAGAGATAACTCCTTAAAGGAGGTGATCCAGCCACACCTTCCGGTACGGCTACCTTGTTACGACTTCACCCCCCTTACCGGGCACTCCTTCGGCACCTCTGTCCCTTGCGGGTTCAGCCAGCGACTTCGGGAGCACCAAACTCGGGTGATGTGACGGGCGGTGAGTGCAAGGCCCGGGAACGTATTCACCGCCGTGTGCTGACCGGCGGTTACTAGCAACTCCAACTTCATGCAGGCGAGTTGCAGCCTGCAATCCGAACTGAGACCGGCTTTAAGGGATTGCCTTGACGTCGCCGTCTTGGAACCCGTTGTACCGGCCATTGTAGCGTGTGTGTAGCCCTGGACATAAAGGGCATGCGGACTTGACGTCATCCCCACCTTCCTCCAGGTTTCGCCTGGCAGTCTCCCCAGAACAATTCAACTGAGGACAGGGGTTGCGCTCGTTGCGGGACTTAACCCAACACCTCACGGCACGAGCTGACGACAGCCATGCACCACCTGTGAAACAGTCCCTTGCGGGAGGTCCCGACTTTCACCGGGATTTCTGAAACATGTCAAGCCCAGGTAAGGTTCTTCGCGTAGCATCGAATTAAACCACACGCTCCGCTGCTTGTGCGGGCCCCCGCCTATTCCTTTGAGTTTTAATCTTGCGACCGTACTTCCCAGGCGGCGAACTTAATGCGTTAGCTTCGGCACTGACAAGGTCAATCTTGCCAACACCTAGTTCGCAACGTTTAGGGTGTGGACTACCCGGGTATCTAATCCGGTTCGCTCCCCACACTTTCGCGTCTCAGCGTCAGTGACAGGCCAGGTGGCCGCCTTCGCCACTGGTGTTCCTCCCGATATCTACGCATTTCACCGCTACACCGGGAATTCCACCACCCTCTCCTGTACTCTAGCCAGGCTAGTTTGCAATGCAGTTCCTCGGTTGAGCCGAGGGATTTCACACCACACTTAACCAGCCGCCTACACGCGCTTTACGCCCAATAAATCCGGGTAACGCTTGCCCCCTACGTGTTACCGCGGCTGCTGGCACGTAGTTAGCCGGGGCTTCCTTGGAGGGTACCGTCTTGTATCTTCCCCTCCGACAGTGGTTTACATCCCTAAAGACTTCATCCCACACGCGGCGTCGCTCCGTCAGGCTTTCGCCCATTGCGGAAGATTCCTTACTGCTGCCTCCCGTAGGAGTCGGGGCCGTGTCTCAGTCCCCATGTGACTGATCATCCTCTCAGACCAGCTACCCGTCATCGCCTTGGTAGGCCGTTACCCCACCAACTAGCTGATAGGTCGCGGGCCCATCCTGTCGCGCATTGCTGCTTTCTTCACCGAAGATGCCTTCGGTGACCACATGCGGCATTAGCCCCGGTTTCCCGGAGTTATTCCCCACGACAGGGTAGGTTGCCCACGTGTTACTCACCCGTTTGCCGCTAGAAACTCCCCTCCCTTACGGGAGAAAAGCTCTCGCTCGACTTGCATGTATGAGGCGCGCCGCCAGCGTTCACCCTGAGCCAGGATCAAACTCTCCATCTAAAGCAAGGACCCAAGGCCTAAAAGCCCTGAATCATAAAGACTCAGAAAGTCTTTCCCACTCTTCAGTTGTTAAGGTACAAGTTTAATATTCCCCAATCTTTCATCAGGCAACACCTCATTCAGCATTAGCCATGCAAGAGGACGTGTAGCGCCTTCAGATTGAGACGAGAGCGCTATTTTACACCTTCTCTCGTCCCGATTGCGAATTATTTAATTTTTATCGGCTCCCGATCCGGCGAATTCATCGCCGAGCCAAGTTGGTTGCCGGGGGCTAATACTACCCGGTGGAGACCCTGCGACGAGGGGCTTGGGGGAGGAAATTTGGTGGCGATAAATCAGAGGGCCGGAACGCCCCAGAGCGACATCCACGCTTACTTGCACGGCATGCGCATGCAACTGTACGGCAATGCCATACAGCAATCCGCGCCGACGCCTTGTGGTACGCGCTAAGCATTGATGAAACGACGATCGGTATAAATTTTACATCACCCAGATTGTTATACTTTCAGGTATACTTTTGAGCATGGCAATCGCAACTAAGAAAACCGCCATCTCTATCCCAGGCCCTCTATACATCCGAGCAGAACATGCCGCCCGCCGTCGAGGGATTACCAGAAGTCGACTTTACGTGGAAGCTCTGGAGCAAATGCTCAGCCAGGAAGAAGACGACGAGATCACCTCCGCCATTAATGAGGCATGCAAAGATCTTGACACTTCGATGGATCCCGCCTGGACGGAGGCACAGAGGCGCAGCCTCGACCAGAGTTGGAGCTGGTAAATGCAACGAGGCGAGGTGTGGTGGGCAGATTTTGGGATGCCGCGAGGGTCGGCCCCGGCATCAAATCGACCAGCACTGATCATCTCGGCAAATCGTTTCAACCGATCAAACTTACAAACTGTAACTGTGGTAGCGATCACTACCAATCTTCGTTATGCAGATCTGCCTGGAAACATCCTACTCCCGGCCAACCAGGGAAAGCTGGAGCGTGATTCAGTGATCAATGTCTCGCAAGTCGCCACGTTGGATCGCAAGGATCTGAGCAAGCTGGTTGGAAAGCTAGACGACCACCTAATCTCAGAGGTGGAATATGGGCTTCGACTGGCTCTTAATCTATAAATAGCTGACTCAAGCTGAGAAGGCCGCGTCCGCCTGACTTGGTTCAGCTCGCCTCTCGATCCGAACGCAGATCGAGAAGGAGATCGTGAGCATTAGATTACCCTCCCCCCTTAAGGGGAGGGGTAAAATTGCTCGGCAACGACCTACTCTCCCACCGCGTTACCACGGCAGTACCATCGGCGCAGGAAGGCTTAACTTCCGTGTTCGGAATGGGAACGGGTGTTTCCCCACCGCTATCGTCACCGAACGATTGCCAGTATAGCGTCTTAGCGAGAGCGGCGGCGGCGAGCCCGCAAACTTTTAATTTTTCGCGCCTCGGCCGGCGGAACGAAGTGCGCCCGGCGCCGCATCTCTCGCACCAAACCCTGCTCCTGAACCTTACGTCGGAATTCGCGCAGAGCCTGCTCGAACTCCTCCTGAGTCTTGACAATTATCTTCAAGCCGTTATCACACCTTCTCTTAAATTTATCGGGCGAGGCAAGCCTAGCCCCTACATGTCGCCCGCCAAAGCATACCCTGCCGCTCTACTCGGGTTGGGAATTGCCTCTCAAATAAGTAATTACCGCTCCCGCCACCGCCACATATTCCCGGCGCACCACCACTGTTCCGACCAAGTGGTCATGGAGAGTCAAACGCCGTTGACCGCCCAGCGCCATCAGTAAGCCCAGGAAGAAGATCAGGGTGGAGACCAGCTCCAGCCCGAATCGAAGCGTCGCCCGACCGAAGGAGATTCGCTCGCCTCGCCAATCGACCACCGCCAATCCCATCACCCGCTTGCCTACCGTGCCCTGGAGATATGAACTCTCCATTCCAGCCCGGTAAAGCCACATCAGCAAAAAGCCGAAGATTAAAACAGATGACCACAGGGCATCCACATTGACATTGCCGTCGCTGGTCAGGAGCAAAACCACCAATACCCCCGTGGCCAGAGCCAGGAAACCACTTGCCAAAACCGCGGCATCAATTAAGTAAGCCGCCAGTCGAAGGCGGAAGCCGGCATAAAATTGTCGGGCGGTAGCCGGCGGCGGGGGCACGACAATGTGCTTCCGATCCAGAGGCTCAGTCCTCTCCACTGCCGCCTTGCCAGGCCCCACCTCTCCGGATTCCGCCTCCGCGAGGCCGCCCGCCGCCCGCGCCGCAGCAATCGTCTGGGCAGGATCCAACCCCCGCTCAACCGCCGCCAAAGCGGCGGCTGCCACCTCATGCCAGCGGGCGGATCCTCCATCTACATGACGACGCGCCCAGTCATACCACTGGGCATATTTTCGCTGCCGTTCAGGAACCTGCCGAGCTAGAACCGCCGCCCTCCCCAACAGGCTACCCCTAGCCAACCGACGAATCTCCATAACCATAGATTCCTCCACCCCGGTGGGGGAGGGTAGGAG
>JBOHUW010000183.1:0-4322 GCA_050734895.1 Candidatus Dormibacteraceae bacterium
TGCCTACTCCATCACCCGGGATCAGCGTAATCGGATAGGTAGCCATCACTCAGCTCTTGAAGAATTCGGTGTTGATTTGGATGAAGCTGGACCACTGTTCAGGAACTTCATCCTCAGTGTAAATAGCATCCACTGGACAGGGATCGACGCAGGCGCCACAATCTATGCACTCCTCAGGATCGATGAAATACTGCTGGGAGTCGTCGTCGGTGTGAATACAGTCGACCGGACAGACTTCCACACAGGAACCATCCTTTACTCCGATGCAGGGTTCGGTTATCACATAAGCCAAAACGTGGTTCATTTTACTCCATCGTAGGGGCGAGGCTTGCCTCGCCCGATAAATAAAGACCCAACCATAAATATGGGGGTTAGTGGTATGGTCCAATTCATCAACATCTCCTCTCGTTCCACCGAATCCTGGATCAGCGAGCTGCCCAAGTTGGATTCCAACACTCCGGTTGGGCACTCGCAGAAGTTGCTTGGCCGGACGACGGGAGGAGCCAGAGTGGAGGTTCTCCGGGTGCGCTCAGCCGTCGCCGCGGCACATCTTTTTGTTGAACGGCTGCGCCAACTCCATCAGGCCGCACCTCCCAACCTGATTCCCCTGGCTGGGGCAGCCGAGCAGGGGAGTGAGGTCTGGCTTCTTTTTCGCCCGGTCACCGCTGTACCGCTGCCCCGGCTGTTGAATTCCGGACTAGGCATGGCGACCGGATTGGCCATCGGATTGGCCGTGTTGCGCGGGCTGACGGCGCTCCATAAAGTGGAGTTGGGAGTGGAGGTGGAAGCTGATTCGATAGTTATCGATGCCCTGGGGACGATCCGTTTGGCGGGAGGCTGGACCCCCATAGCCAGCGGAGAAGCTGTCGAGCAGGTTAGCCGGGTTGGTCAACTGCTCGCCAAGCTGCTCAACCTTACCCTCCAGCCCAGCGCGGAGCTTCAGACCACCGAGCGACAGGCACCGGCGCTGGCCGCCGCGGTTCGCACCCTGGCCGCTGGCCAGGTGGATAATGCTCACTCGGCGTTGGAACTGATTTCCGAGACGGCCGGCGGATTGAGCGCCGAACCCCAGCTGCAGCGAATCGGTCGTCAATTGGCAACTTCGGTTAGGGAGTCGGCCAAGCCCAGCAAATCAACTTCCCAGCCACCCAGCCAACCGGCTCCCGAATCCACAACCCCTGCTCTACCCCCAGCCAGTTCGCGCCGCGAGCAGGCCAAGCCGATCGCTATCGGCCCTCGACCCACCAAGGAGAGTGCCTGGCGGGCTAAACCACCGCCTCGCCGAAGCTCGATTACCCCTCGTATGCTCGGGATCGGCGGCCTAGCTGCCCTTTTGATCCTCGTCGTCGGCCTGGGGTTCAGCTTCAGATCATTCTTTAACGATCGATTCCGGGCCAGCGTATCGGCCCCCGCCGCCTCAAACCAATCCTCCACTCCATCGTCGTCGCCGTCAAGCCAACCACCACCGGCGGCAGGCCAAGTCAAAGAGGTGGATTTGGCTTTCGACCAACCATCGCCCTGCGTGATAGGGGACAAGATCTGCCGACTGCGAGTTGATGTCAAAACCCAGCCGGTAGCCCAGGGAACCGACATCGCCTGGGTATTCAGCGTGCGTAATGCCTGCAACGGCACAACTTCTCAACTCGCTGGCACCGACGTCACTACCGATGGCCAGGGGTGGACCGCCGTCTACTCGAGCAGCGTGGCCACTCTACCGCAGGGTAACCAGCTACAAATCACCGCCCAAACAACCCAACCGGCGGCAGCCTCCTCTCAACCGCTGACCATCGGCCAATCCTGCTAGCCAACCAGGCTTCCGGCCAGATGACCAGGGGTAGCGGTCGACACCTTGACACGGACCAACTCACCGAGGGCTACGGTGGGCCGCATCGGCTGTCCAGCAAGGGGCAAGCCACGCCCACCGCGCCCCAACTGAGCCCCCCGAACCACCGTCCGTTTGCCCTGCCGGTTCCGCCCATAAGGCTCGCCCTGCTCATCCGTCCCCTCGATCAACACCTCGGCCTCTCGACCCAGCCAGCGCGCAGTGCGCCGCGCCGCCACCCCACGTTGGAGTTCGAGTAGGTGATTGAGACGCTGCCGCTTGATTGCCGGCGGCACATCATCTTCCCACCGCTGGGCAGCGATGGTGCCCGGACGGGGGGAATACTGCGCGAGGTGGACGACATCGAATTCGATCTCCTCCATCAGCCGACGGGTATTCTGAAACATCTCCTCACTCTCTCCGCAGAAGCCGACTATGATGTCGGTGTAGAGACCAAGATCGGGCATTAACTGACGAGCCTGTCGGACGATCTCCCGGTAGTGTCGAACCTGATAGCCTCGCGCCATCCGTTTCAGCATCAGGTCATCACCAGATTGAATCGGCAGCTGCAGCTCATGCGCTACCTTGGGATGCTCGGCCATCAACTCCAGCAGCTGGGGCTCCAGATCCTGGGGATGGGAGGTCATGAAGCGAACCCGGGTCAGCCCCTCAAGCTCGGTCACCCTCGCCACTAAGCTGGTCAGCCCTCCGTTACCATCCGGATCCTGATAATCATCTACATTTTGGCCGAGCAGAACCACCTCTCGGGCTCCATCATTCACCGCCGCCTGACATTCGGCCAGAATATCGACGGCTGATTTATGTACCTCTCGCCCCCGAACTTTGGGAACGATGCAGAAGGTGCAGTTGTGGTCGCAGCCTTGGACAATGTTGACGTAGTGGCTGATCTTGGTCCGCCCGGCCACCGGCAACGCCTCACCCTGGCTGACATCGTAGCCGGCCTGGAGCTGATCGATGAAGGGCTGATATTCGCCGATCGGTAAAACCGCATCCAGCTGGGGAAAGCGAGCCTGGAGCTGCTCTCCCTCTTTCTTCACCAGACAACCGGTTAGAGCGATGGTCCGCCCGGCCGTCTTCCACTCGCGGAGCTCGTGCAGCTTGGCATAGACCTTATCCTCTGAAGCCTGTCGCACTACACAGGTGTTGAGAACTGCGATATCAGCCCGCTCCAACTCCTTCTCCTCGCTGAAGCCGGCAGCCAACAGCTGCCGGGCCAGGCTCTCCGAGTCAGCCAGATTCATCTGACAGCCGATCGACCAAAGATGAAAGCTACGCCTCTCCATGTTTGCTTATTCTATCCCTTTAGGAGCTTGGTTCCCCCACTCCGCAGTTGATTACCACCTAGCCTCTACGTTCTGCTGCGGAAGTCTGTCGTCATATTCAGCAACATGCTCTTTAGGGTAAGCGTGTGCCTGCCGCGAGACAACTTCAGGAGTTTCGGATTGACCATGTAGGCGACCGATCCCAAGGGGTTGGCGGTGAGCGTCGCGATCTCATGGTTGTCGATGTCCATATGGACGGGATGTTGGGGTAGGAATCCTGCCGCGAGCATGTAGGTCGAGTCGTCGGAAGCGATATCGCTGTGGGTAAGTTGAATACCCCTCTGTAGCTGAGCCAAAGCTTCGGCTGCCTGATGCCCTGGTGAATCATCTCCACTCTGACGACGGGTGGCATCGACCAGCTCCGGAACGAATCGGCTGGCGTCAACCGTGCCCCAACCGCTGACGATGTCGAAGCCGGGGGCCGCCCTGAAACCAGGCACGAGTACGGTGCTTCCAGAGGTCACCGAATCATTGCCGGTAACTACGTCAACTACTCCAGCGCTCGTTCCACGCGGCCCCAAATCTTCGTAGAGCTCCTTGTTGATCGGACCAAGATGGCCGTGATTCAGCTGAGTAGCCAGAGCGAGCACACCAGCGAACATCGGCGAGGACTCAGATGTACCGTATCGAGAATCCATGGTGATATCGGGCACCGAGCGCATCTCGCTGTCGGTAATCGGCTTGACCTGCTCCTGGTAGTCCGGTCGTTCATACACCGAGGAGTAGCCTGCCCCCTCTCGATGCCATAACGGATCGTAGCCGAGTCGCTTTCCAAAAGTAGCATCGAAATTGGGGATGCTACCGCCGACTGCGGTGGTCCAGGGGGAGTCATCCCAGGTCGCAGTGTCCGGCGTCGTGGAGACGCTCCCGCACTGCGAGCTGGCTACCGGCAGGTTCTGGACAACCCCACAGTCGCCGGTTGACACCATCACCGGGATACCCGCAGCAGCAGCGGATAACAAGCCAGGGTCCTGGGCTCTGATTTCCTCTTTGCCGTAGCTGTAGGTGCCCTCACCATTTCCATCGCTGATCGAGATGGCATCGGCAAGATGATCCTTGGCGATGTGCTCCAGAGCCTGCATCATCTCCGGGGGCGCCACCTGGCTTGCCAGGTCATGAGTTATGTAACTGTCAGATTGTGTTTTGGAGTTGAGTAT